>JAAZBQ010000846.1 GCA_012513725.1 Chloroflexota bacterium | reverse complement strand
ATGCCTCCGAACTTCACGCGGACCATTGCCCAGGGGGCACAGACGCACTACCGCGGTCACCCCGGGGTTAGCGCGGCGGCAGGTAGAGCAAGGGGTTCTGGCGCTGGCCGTTCTGGTAGACCTCCAGGTGCAGGTGGGTGCCGGTGCAGTTTCCGGTGCAGCCACAGCCGCCAATGACCTGCCCCCGTTCCACCGCCATGCCCGTCTCGACACAGGCGCTCTCCAGGTGCGCGTAGAGCGTCTGGAGCCCATCGCCGTGATTCAGCACTACGAACACGCCGTACTGGGGGTGGTAGGTCCCCGCGAGCCCCACGACGCCGGCGTCGGCGGCCAGTATCGGGGTGCCCCCAGGAGCGGCGATATCGATGGCCGGGTGTCCGGCCCAGAACCCTTGGGACAGGAGGCCCACCAGGGGCCAGGCCAAGGATCCCGTGCCGCCCGCGGCGCCCTCGGGCAGCTCGGCCCCGGGTAGGAAGGGCAGCGAGCCGGCACCGGACGCATAGCCAGCAGCGCTGGAGGACCTGGCCTGCGCGCCGGGGATCACCAGACCCTGCCCGGCGGCAGGATCAACGCCCTCCTGGAGATCGTTCCCGGGAAAATCTCGGAGCAGTGCGGGCTCGACGCCGTACTTGGCAGCGATGCCGGCAACCGTCTCGCCGGGCGCCACGACGTGGTAGACGCCATCCACCGGCAGGATCCGCAACTCCTGGCCCGGGTGGAGGGCACTGGGCGACGCCGCGAGGTCGTCGTTGGCCCACACCACGGTGCGGGGCTCCAGGCCAAAGCGCTCGGCGATACTCTGGAGGGTGTCGCCCGCCACGACCGTATAGGTGATCGGGACGGTGCGCCCGGTCGGGCGGAGGTCCGGCGCCGGTGGCACCTCGCGGACCATGCGGTGTGTCGAGAATGCTGCGCCAGGGGGAAGGTAGCCCTCTCGAGCCTCATGGCTCCCCCAGAGGCCCGCCGAACGCCACCGTGCGGGAGCGCCGGAGGTGGCGGTACCCGGGAGCGCGATGCCGCCGTGGACCGGACGGCCATAGAGAACCAGGACCAGCACCACGCCGAACAGCGCGAGGTGCCCGGTACGCCTCAAGATGGCGGCGAGATCCCGCGGAGGCGCAGCAACGTCTGGTTTGTGCATCGAGTGACGCGCCGGGGCCATGGCACGACCCGTGTACAGGAGCGCACCCCACGGAACGAACATAGCCGGATCTCCTTCATCCCGCCGGCCAGGGCGGCGTCTGAACGCGCGGCGCTCGAACGACGAAAAGCGCCCGCCGCGGTCGGCGCACGCGGTGCCCCTAGGAGAGGGAATGGGAGAGTGGAACAGGGGGATGGGCACACCGCCGAGAAGCATGGCCCCGTTGCCCGCTCCTACGCTGCTGTGCGGCTATCGATGGTACCCCAATCCGGCACACTGTATACCCACGCCGAAGGGGCTGTCAAGCCGCAACGCGGCCCGGCGGAGCGGCGAGGTGCCGCCGCCGTCGCGGTCTTGACGGTTCCCGCCATTGCATGTAGGATATGCTGTAGTATGGAATTCTCCTGCACGAGGAGGCGGCGGTGAGCACCAGCATCGCGATCCAGGCCGACCGATCGCACAACGACAACCGCTCTGGCGGCTGTCTGCGCCCCTGCCTCGCGCATGCCTCTCGCCATGGCTACGGCCAGATCAGCGCGGCCAAGGGCCGTATGGGGGGCCCCTCCCCCAGAATACTGTAATCCCCCGCAAACCCTTCCGGACAGACTTTACCTGCCCGACGATTGTGTAGCAGGAAGCCGTCGTATCGCCACCCTGTGGGGCGGTATAGCCATGTGAGAGGTCACCATGAATGAAAAGATACTCCTCGGCGTCGCCTGGCCATACGCCAACTCGCCCATCCACCTCGGGCAACTGGCCGGCGCCTATATCCCGCCGGACATCTTTGCGCGGTACCACCGGCTGCGGGGCAACGACGTCCTGATGGTGTCGGGGTCCGACACCCACGGCACGCCGATCACCGTATCGGCCGAGCAGATGGGCATCGGCCCGCTGGAGGTCGTGGAGAGGTACCACGGGTCGTTCCTGGAGTCCTTTGCCGGGCTGGGCATCAGCTTTGACCTGTTCACCCACACGCACACACGCAACCACGTTGACGTGACCACCGACTTTTTTCTGCGCCTCCTGGAAAAGGGCTTTATCTACAAGGAGGTCATGCAGCAGCTGTGGTGCGAGAACGACGCGCGGTTCCTGCCCGACCGGTACGTCGAGGGCACCTGCCCGATCTGTGGCTTTGAGGGGGCGCGGGGCGACCAGTGTGACAACTGCGGCAACCAGTTGGACGCGCTGGACCTCGTCGAGCCGCGCTGCAAGCTGTGTGGCCAGCGGCCGTTCCCGCGGGAGACCGAGCACTTCTTTCTTGATCTCGCCCAGCTGAACGAGCCGCTGAAAGAGTGGATCGCGGCCCAGGACCACTGGCGGAACCACGTGCGCGCCTTTTCGCTGGGGCTCCTGAACGAGGGCCTGCGGGGACGCGCCATCACCCGGGATATCGAGTGGGGCGTGCCGGTGCCGGTGGAGGGATATGAGGGCAAGCGCATTTATGTCTGGTTCGACGCCGTCATCGGGTACCTGTCCGCCTCCATCGAGTGGGCCAAGAACAACGGCGATCCGGACGCCTGGCGCGCGTGGTGGGACCTGGACAAGCCGGCGCGCTCGTACTATTTCGTGGGCAAGGACAACATCGTCTTCCATACCCTGATCTGGCCGGCGATGCTGATGGGCTACGGCGGGCGACGGCTGCCCTACGACGTGCCCGCCAACGAGTGGCTGACCCTCGAGGGCCGCAAGCTATCCTCCAGCCGGAACTGGGCCGTGTGGGCGCCGGACTACTTGGAGCGCTACGCCCCGGATCCGCTGCGCTACATGCTCACCGTCCACGCGCCGGAGACGGCGGACTCGGATTTTTCCTGGCAGGACTATTACGACCGGAACAACAACGAACTGGTGGGCACCTGGGGCAACCTGGCCCACCGGATGCTGTCCTTTGCCTACCGGAACTTTGAGGGGCAGGTGCCCACGCCGGGCGAACTGCTACCCGAGGACGTGGCGATCATCTCCCTCGCCGAAGAGGCCTTCCAGACGGTGGGCGAGGAGATCGAGGCCTGCCGCTTCCGATCGGCAGTGGGCAAGGCCATGGCGGTGGCGCGGGAGGCGAACCGCTACCTGGACGCCGCGGCACCCTGGAAGAGCCTCAAGACGGATCGCGAGCGCGCCGCGACGGCCACCTACGTGGCCCTCAAGGTGGTGGACTCGCTCAAGGTCCTCTTTGCCCCCT
>JAAZBQ010000845.1 GCA_012513725.1 Chloroflexota bacterium | reverse complement strand
TGGGGGGTCCTTCGCTTCGCTCAGGATGACGGGGTTTGGAGGATGTGTGGGAGAATGGGGGCCTTGAGACGGAGGGCGTGGTAGGGCCTTGCGGGCTGTTCCGGCTGAGGGCGACGCTGGGCTACCCGCACCTGCATCCCTCCATCCCGCCGTCTGGCCCCTCCTGAGTATCCCGTGCATCCTGCGAGCCCCGTCCCTCCCGTGAATCCTGTTCATCCTGTAAATCCTGTCGAGAAATCCTGTCCATCCTGTCGAGAAATCCTGTCCATCCTGTCTCCCCTCCGAAACGGCGCGGCGGTTGTCGAGACGGGGGCGGGGGGCTACACTGGGAGGCGAGGAGCACACGACGAAAGGGGGCAGCGGCATGGACCTCTGGCAGGAGATGGGCCTGGAGGGCCGGCGCGCCCTCATCGTGCACCACGACGACCTGGGCATCACCCACGCGCAAACGCAGGCCTACCTGGACCTGGGCTACCCGACGGGCTCCCTCCTGGCCTCCTCGACCTGGGCGCCGGCGCTGGCGGGGCACGAGGGGGGCGATCTGGGCGTCCACCTGACCCTCACCAGCGAGTGGAACGCGCCGCGCATCCGCCCCCTCACCGGCGGCGCCAGCCTGCGGGATGCCCACGGCTTTTTCTGGCGGACCCTCGAGGAGGTGTGGCGCCACGCCGAGACCGCCGAGGTAGAGGCCGAGCTGCGCGCCCAGGTGGAGGCCATCTACGCCCTGGGCATCGACGTTACCCACATCGACACCCACATGGGCGCGGTCATGCGTCCGGACGTGGCCGAGGTCTACGTGCGGCTGGCCGCCGAATACCTGTTGCCCATCATGCTGCCGGCCCGACTCGAATACCACTCCCTCCCCGAAGCGTTCCGCGAGCCCCTCCGACGCCTCCTGGACGCCTCGCCCCTCCCCCGCGTGGGCATGCTGATGGGCTACGACGGGCCGGCGGAGACGATGCGCGACTGGTACGTCGAGACGCTCCGCGGGCTGGGGCCGGGCGTGTACCACCTGATCCACCACGCGGCGCTGCCCACCCCCGAGGGGCGCATGCTGCCCGATTGGGAGCGCCGGGCAGCCGACGTCGACGCGCTGCAGGACCCGGAGGTCCGCGGCCTCATCGGCGAGTGCGTGCCCCTCACCTACCGCGAGGTGCGCGACGCCCTGCGCGCACACCTCCGGAAGGGCTAGCGGACCAGGCGACTCAAGGCCTGGGCGATGAGGCCCGCGATCGGTGGGAAGAACAGGCCGCTGGCCAGGCGGATCAGGGTAAAGCGCCAGCCCACGATGCCCACCTCGAGGGGCAGCCGGCTGAACGCCCAGAGGGACCAGCCGGTGAGAAAGGCCACCATCGTGCCCACGCTGGCGCCCGCCCGCAACAGGCCCGCCACGACGGGCAGCGAGACATAGGGGCCCCCGGGGGTCAGCGCCCCGGCCACCGTGCCGATCAGCAGCCCCCGCGCGCCCGACTCGGTGCCCACCCAGCGGGAGACAAGGTCCCGGGGCAAGAGAACCTGCACCAGGCCGGCCACCACAAACGAGAACACCAGCAGGGGCAGCGTCTCGATCAGCGTCGTCCAGGCCAGGCGCATCCCCGCGACGTGCTCCCCACCGCCGCGGCGATAGGCGATGACAAAGAACAAGAGGGCCAGCGCCGCCATGATCAGCGTGGGGATGAGCATCGAGGAACCTCTCTTCCCGCGGGCAGCGGGCTGCGTGGTGGATGCCGGCATCGCCTCGCTCCAGAGTGCGCGGATTCGGTCGCGACGGCTGCAGTCTAGAAACCGCCACCGGCCATGTCAAACCCGCTGTATACCACAACAGGTGCTGCCGCCCGCATGCGGTTGGCAGCATGGCCCACCACGTGCTAGACTCGTGCACACCGTTAGCCGTGGCCAGGGCCGCCCTGCCCCGCATATGTGGAGGATCGCTATGCCCGACGTCGTCACGCACCAGGATATCGAGTACGCCGTCGCCGACGGGGTTCCTCTCCTCTTGGACCTCTACCTCGCCGAGGACGCCCCCGGCCGCCGCCCCGTCCTGGTGTGGGTGCACGGCGGCGGGTGGCAGGCCGGCGACAAGGCCGAGATCACGCCCGGCTGGGGCGAGGCCTGGGCCGGCAAGGGGTACGCTGCGGTGAGCATCAACTACCGGCTCAGCGACCAGGCGCCCTTTCCTGCCCCGCTCCACGACTGCAAGGCGGCCATCCGCTGGCTCCGCGCCCACGCGGAAGAGTACGGGCTGGATCCCGAGCGCATCGGCGTCTGGGGATCCTCGGCCGGCGGCCACCTGGTGGCCCTCCTGGGCACCACCACCGAGGTCGCCAGTCTCGAGGGCGACCTGGGGAACCCCGAGGAGTCCAGCGAGGTGCAGGCCGTCTGCGCGTGGATGGCGCCCACTCACATCCTGTCCATGGCCGCCCTGCAGCCCGATATGGCGGCGCCGGGCGGGGTCCTCCACAAACTCCTGGGTGGGTCGCCCGAGGAGCGGGGGGAGTTGGCCCGCCTGGCCAGCCCCGTACACCACGTCTCCGGCGACGAGCCGCCCTTTTTCATCTGCCACGGCGACGCCGACAAGACCGTGCCCTACCAACAGGCCCTCACCCTGTACGAGGCCCTGCGCAAGGCGGAGGCCGAGGTCTCTCTGTATACCTTTCAAGGCGCCGGCCACGGCCGCGGCCCCTTTTTCGCGAACGCCGAACTGATGGCGCGGGTCGAAGCGTTCTTTGCCGAGCACCTCAGCGTATAGGAGCGGGAGCAGCATCCGATGCCCGAACGAGGCCTCAAGCATGTGGCGGTATTGACCATCCTGCGCAGTGGAGACGAGATGCTCCTCCTGCGCCGCACCAAGGCGGACGCCCTCCAGGGCAAATACGTGCCGATCGGCGGGCACGTGGACCCCTACGAGGCGCCCCGCCAGGCGGCCATCCGCGAGGTGCGCGAGGAGACGGGGCTCGCCATCGAGGAAATCGCCTTTCGCGGCGTCCTCGTAGAGACCTCGCCGACCGAGTACAACTGGGTGACCTTTGTCTACTCTGCCGACGTCGAGCGGTTTCCGCCGCCACCGTGCCCGGAGGGCGTCCTGGAATGGGTGGACGAGGAGCGCCTGCCGACGCTGCCCACCCCCGAGACCGACGCCCATATCTATGCACTGGTGGCCCGGGAACAGCCCTTTGTGCTGAACGCCGAGTTCGACGGCGACGTGCGGATGGTCCTCCTGGAGGAGGAACTCGGCGGGGAGACGCTGGTCGACGCGCGGCCCGGTTAGGCCGTGGGCAGGAAAGGAGTGGCGTGGCATATCGCGTGAAACGCAAAGAATCGCCGCGCAAAGCGTTGCGCCGGATCGCCCGCGAGCAGATCGACCGGCTCCTGGGCGAGCTCGCCGAGCCCTCCCTCTTCCCCTACGACCGGGCTCTGCAGGTGCGCCGGCGCTGCAAGCGGATGCGCGCCCTGCTGCGCCTCTTCCGCGGCAGCCTGGGAGCGACGTTCGCAGAGGAGGATCGCTGGTACCGCGACGCCGCCCGCAGCCTGGCCCCCTTTCGCGACGCGGACGCCCTCCTGGACACACTCACCGGCCTGCTGCGCCTCGACCCGCACCTCGCCCAGGCGCCGGACGTGGCCGAGTTCCTCCTGCGCCTGGCCCACGAGCGGGAGGCCCTGGCCGAGGCCGAGGGCCTAAGCGAGCGGCTCGACGCGCTGGCGGGCGAACTCGCCGGGGCCCGAGACCGAGTGGCCGGCTGGAAGGTCCGCAAGCGGGGCTATGACGCGGTGGGGCCGGGGCTGGAGCGCACGGCCCGGCGGGGCCGCCGGGCGCTGGCCCGGGCGCTCGCCGAGGGCGGCCCCGAGGCGCGCCACGCGTGGCGGCGCCAGGCCAAGTACCACTGGCTCCACGTCCGGCTGCTGCGGGGGGTCTGGCCCGAGACCCTGCTCCCCTACCACACCAGTGTCAAGGAACTGATCGACCTGCTCGGCGCCGAGCACAATCTCGTGCTGCTCCTGGGGCGCCTCGAGGCCCCCGAGGAGACCGTCCTGGGCGCCGAGAGCCGCCAGGCCCTGCAAGCCCTGGCCAGGGAGCAGCAGGGGGCGCTCCTGGCGCGCGCGGTGCCCCTCGGACGGCGCATCCATGCCGAGCGACCGGCGGCGCTGGGCCGGCGCCTGGGCGCCTACTGGGATCTGTGGCGATCGGCGTGAGGGGCTGGCCCCGCCGGCAGGGAGGTACAGGCGATGGAATACCGCACCTTGGGACGCACGGGGCTACGGGTCAGCGCGCTGGGGATGGGCGGGCTGTTCATCTCCTCCCGGTCGGCGGCGCGCGATGAGGCGAGGCTGGCGGTGCGCCGCGCCCTGGAGCTGGGGGTCACCTATTTCGACACGGCCCCCGGCTACTATGACAGCGAGCAGGTGTTGGGGGAGGCGCTGGAGGCCGTTCGAGAGCCCTACATTCTCTCCACCAAGCTCGGCGGCCGGCCCCAGCCCTTTGACCCACGCGACAAGGACGCCCTGCGCCGCTCGGTGGAAGAGAGCCTGCGCAACCTGCACCGCGACAGCCTGGACCTCCTGCTGATCCACGAGCCCGACCGCCCCGGCCAGTACGACTGGTTCACCGATCCCGAGCGCTTCACCGGCCCCGTCACCGAGCTCCTCGCCGCGCTCAAGGAGGAGGGCCTGGTGCGCTACACCGGCCTGGGGGGCACCACGGCCTATGAACTGCCGCACATCATCGCCACGAGGGCCTATGACGTGGTCCTCACGGCGTTCAACTATAGCGCCCTCTGGCGCGAGGCCGCCCGCGAGGTGCTCCCGGCGGCCCAAGAGCAGGGGATGGGCATCGTCATCGGCTCGCCGCTACAGCAGGGCGCGCTGGCCCGCCGCTACGATCAGGAGGTGCAGAGCGGCGCCCGGTGGCTCTCGTCGCCGCGGAGGGAGCAGTTCAAGCGGTTCTATGCGCTCCTGGACGACCTGAAATGCCCGGCGGCCGAGTTGGCCATCCGGTTCGTCCTCTCCAGCCCCAGCGTCTCCACCGTCCTGATGGGCGCCCGATCGGCGTCGGAGGTGGAGCTGAACGTGGCCGCCGCCGAGGCCGGCCCCCTGGAGGCGGACGTCCTGGCCCGGCTGGACGAGATCGCCGCGATGGTGCCCTTTCGCCCCTATGAGGAGCCCGCCGTGTTGCCCTTTGGCCGGCCGGGACGCATCGGGCCGGGGCCGCTGCGCTGAGACGTGGCCGCTACCTCACGCAGCGGTGCGCTCGGGGGCCGGCTGCGACGGCTTGAGCGGGAACAGGTAAAAGGTCAGGGCGCCCAACACCCGCAGCACGCCGCCGATCAGCAGCGTGTTGGTGATCCCCACGCGATCGGCGATCGCCACCCCCACCAGGGGCCCCACGAACGCCCCGACGTTCATGATCATCGAGTAGATGGCCGTGGCGCTGTACTTGCGGCCCGGGGGCAGCAACTCCAAAAAGATCATCCCGTGGCTGAGGTTCACGCCCGGGGCGATGGCGTTGATGGCCAGTTCCACGATCAGGATCACCGTCAGGTCGGGCACCAGGGCCACAAGGAACGGGTGCGCGCACACGGGGATCGCGGCGAGGAGGAGCGTCCTGGAATCGCCCACCCGCCGCACGATGCGCCGCCACACCCAATAGCCGGCGATGACGCCGACGTGGGCCAGGGTGCCGAGGGATCCCACCCAGCCGTCGGTGGCGCCTAGCTCGCGGACGTAAAAGATCATGAACAGGGGCCCCACCATCCAGGCGCCCAGGTTGAACAGGAGCGTGTTCACCACGATACGGGTGAACCCCCGCTCGCGGGCCGCCGTAGCCCGCAGCGCCCCGAACCAGGTACCCTTTTCGCGCTGGGTCTTGTCCACCGGCGTGGGCCGGTTGACGGGCTCCGGACGGATGCGCGACACGAGGTAGGTCGAGATCGCACCGCCCAGGACGCCGGCAACGTACAGCCATTGGTAGTTGCCGGGGAACGGCGCATGGTCGAGCCAGCGGCCGGCCAGAAAGATGAGCGGGGCGATCATCATGCTGCTCAGGATGCTTCGCCAGGCCAGCACGTTGGCCCGGGAGGACGCCGGAATGACGTCCGACAGGAGCGGGCTCCAGGCCGTGGAAAAGAACACCGATGGGATCTGCATGGAGACCAGCGCCACCACGGTGGCCTCGGCCACGTGGGCGCCCATCACCAGGGGCAAGAGCGGCACGATGAGGTAGCCCAGGCGCGCCAGGAACAGGCTCCCGACCACCCAGGGCATCTGGTTGGCCTGCCGCTCCAGGATGCGGGCCGATGGCAGGTAGGCAAAGATGGCCAACAGCGCCGGGATCGACGACAGGAGCCCCACCAGCGTGTTGGAGCCCCCCAGGCGCAGGATGTAGGCGCTGTTGAACGCCGCCGACGCCGAAAGCGCCGCAGCAAAGAGTACCTCGGCGTACAAAAAGTAGGTGTTTCGTTCGGTGGGGGTATCGGGAGGGGATGCCAACCGGCGCAGTCCCGCCTCCGCCCGACTCTGCAACGTGATGACCCGCTCTCGCCACATGGGGGCACCTCTGCATGGAATGGGTGCCGGTCCTCGGCGCGCCAACGAGCCCTGCGACCGGCCATCAACGCGCAACTATACCACGGGGCCGCCGAATCGGCGAAACGGCGGGGGGGCGCTTGACGCGCTCTGCCGTCGAGCGTACGGTTCCGCGATAGCACACATCCACAAGCCACCGAGGAGGCACCACATGGTCAGACTGGCACCGATGCGCGCGCAAGAGTACGCGGCATGGGTCGAGGAGGCGATCGCGAACTATGCACGGGAACGGGTGCGGGCCGGCAACACGCCCGAGGACGAGGCCCTGGAGATGGCCAGAAAGACCTTTGACCACATCCTGCCCCAGGGCCTGGAGACCCCCTCGCAGCACCTGTACACGATCCGCAACCCAGACGACGAGCCGGTGGGCGTCATCTGGTTCGGGCACGGCCAGCCCGAGACCGGGCTGCCCCCCACCACCGGGGCCATCTACGACCTGGTGATCTATCCCGCCCATCGCCGCCGGGGATACGGCCGGGCGGCCATGCTGGCGCTGGAGGAGGAGGCGCGGCGGTTCGGCCTGACGGCGCTGGCGCTGCACGTCTTTGGCCACAACACCGCGGCCCGCGCCCTGTACGAGGGGATCGGCTACCAGATCACGAACATCAACATGCGCAAGGACCTCGGCTAGCCGCCCGATCCCTCTTGCAGCCAGACAAAGGTGCGAATCTCGCTCAGCGGGCTGATGGGCGTGCCCCGTGGGCGGCCGTCGGCGTCGACCCCGGTGCGCCGCTGCAGCGTCACCGACCAGTAAAAGAGGCCGTCCTCGGCGAGGTCGCGCAAATAGTCGTGCTCGGACACATCCCAGAACGTGTCCGTCACCCAGGGGACGTCGTCGTACACGGTGCGGTCGCCGTACCGGTAGGCGAGGGTGACGACGTAGAACACGCCGGGCTGCAGGCTGCCCGATGACGTCCAGCGCAGCATCGGCGCGTCCTCCGGTCCGAATACCTGGCGGTTGTCGGGCTCCAACAGCGCGGGCGGAGCATACCAGCCGGCGGGATACACCGTCGTCGCCGCAGGGACGGGGGTCGCGGCGGGCGAGGGCGTGGCGGTCGCCGTAGGGGCCTCCGTCGCGGTCGCCGTCGCCGTAGCCGTCCAGGTGGGCGTGGGCGTCGCGGTGTCGGTCGGCGTGGCGGTCGCCGTGGCCGTAGGCTCCTCCGTGGGCGTGGGTTCGTCGGTGGGCGCGGCGGTGGCCGTATCGGTCGGCGTGATGGTGGGCTCCTCGGTTGGCGCCAGGTCCTCCGTGGGCTCTGGGGTCGTCTCGGCAGAGGGCGACGGCGGCACCGTGGCCGTGGCCTCGTCGATGGCCGGCTGGGCCGGGGTCTCTTGCGCCTCCGCCGTGGGCGAGGCCGGAACCTCGGTGGTGGGCTGTGCGGCCGTAGGCGACGCCGGGAGCGGCCGTGTGGCGCTGGGCTCGGCGACCACCGTCGTCGAGGGCGCCATGGCGACCTGCGTCGTATCGGGCATCCCGACGTGCTGGGTCGTCGGCGTGGGGGAGCCCCCGCCCCCGAGCGCCGCGCGGAGCGCCGGCAGCCGCGGGATGCCCAGGACCAGGGCCGTCGCGAGGGTCCCGACGCCCAGCCCCGCCCAGAGCCACTTGGTCACGGGCCGCGACCGCGGCGCCTCCACGGGCACGAACCGCGCGGGCGGCTGGGGCTCGGCCAGGTCGTCGGCAAGCCGCTGCGCCAGGCCGCGCATCGCCCTGGCCAGGGCCGTGTAGCGCCGATCGATGACCAGGGGAATGCCGCGGTTCACGCTGCTGGTGGCCGTGGGCTGGTCATCGGGAATCTGCAATGCAACGTCGATCCCCATCCGTCCCTGGATGTCGGCCAGGGGCAGCCCGCCGCGGAGCGTGACGCGGTTGACCACCACCCAGACGCGCTCGCGGGGGATGTTCCTCGCCAGCATTCGCTCCAGGAGGCGCCGCGTGTTCCGCACGCCGACCATCTCGGGGAGCACGTTCAGCAGCACCCGATCGGCCAGACCCATGTAGGCCCAGGCGGCATCATCGAACGGCAACCCGATGTCCACGATGACCCAGTCGAACATGCGCCGCAGCATGGCGATGATCTGCTGCACCTGGGGGAGGCCCACGGGCGATTCGCCGCGGCTCGGCGACGGGGCGAGGAGCGCTTTGACCCCGGTGCTATGCTCGGCGAGCACGCCGTCGACCAGCGCCTCGTCCAGCTGGGCGATCCGCGAGACCAAGTCGCCGATGTCGCGGGAGTGCTTGAGGTTCAGCGCCACGTCGATGGCCGGGGCGGCATAGTCGGCGTCGACGATGACGACGCTCTGGCCCGTCACCCCGCGGATGGAGAGGGCCGTGTTCACCGCCAGGGTCGTGCGGCCCGTACCCCCCTTGGGGGCGCAAAAGACCACGACCCTGCCCTCGGCCGGCGGATGGTCCACGGCCTCCTCGGTCGGGCTGGAAGCGCGCCCGCGCGCGAGGGCCTCGTTAAGGGCCTTGTGCAGCTCGTCGGGATCCAGGGGCTGCATCAGGAACCCCCGCGCCCCATAGAGCACGGCCTGGCGCGCCAGGGCCATGCCATCCCAGGGGACGACGACGAACGCGGCGACGTCCGGCAGTTGGCGCGCCAGGCGCCGCACCAGGCCACCCAGCACCTCGTCGCCGAGGTCGCTGTACAGGAGCGCCACGTGCGGCCGCAGGTCCTCGGCCCGGCCCATGGCCAGGCTTTCCTGCGAAACCCAATGGATCTGTGCCGCGGTGTAGCGGCCCGAGAGTGCCTCGGCCGCTTCGCGGGGGGCATCGTCTCGGGAGCTCACTACCAGGATGCGGAGAGCCTCTGTCGTGCCGGACATGTCTGCACCTGCCGAGTAGATTGGACGGTTCGGCGGCACCGGGGCATCAGGGATCATCCACCAGCCAGAGCGCCACCGCCATTATACTGGCTCGGCGCCAGTTGGCAACGGCTGCGCGACGCGCATCGTGCCCGGAGGCGCGGGGTCAGGCGTCGCGGCGCTGCCAGCGGGCGCGTTCGTGGAGATCGAGGTGCGGCCGCTCGGGAAAGCCGATGCCCTCCTCCAGCCCATGGATCTGTCGCTCCAGGGTCTCCAGGGCGGCGCGCAGGCGGACCTCCCGATAGCGCAGGCGCCACCAGGCCAGCCGCCCCCCCAGCCCCGGCCCGCGCCCAGCGTCCAGGGCGGCCTCCACCGCGGCGTACTCTTGCCGCGCCTCACGCAGGCTCAGCACCCGCGTCCAGTAGCCGACCTCCATCACCGACACCTGGCCGTGGCGGGCCAGCAGGCGGGTGATCTCGGCCATCATCTCCACGGCCTGCACGCGCTGCTCGTCGGGGAGGTCGTGGACCACGGCCTCCTGCAGGCCCGAGTAGGCCTGTTGCATGATGCGCAACACATCGCCCTCGCGCCCGGCCGCGTGATGCATGCGGACAAAGGGCACCCCGTGGGCCCGCTGCGCCTGGTGGAACAGCCGCCGGGCACGCAGAAAGGCGAGCTGTGCGGAGACGTTCACGTCGGTCCCACAGCCCCGGCAGCGGCTCCAGTCGTGCCCCCGGAAGGGCATCTCCAGGCGCTCGCCGCAGTAGGGGCACACGACCCCTTCGGGGGCCATCTCGCCGTTCGCCATACTCCCTCCCCGTGGCCACCGGATGCGCTCTGACCCTCCCATTATACCCGCTTTCGCGGTCGCGAGCCGTGGGCGAGCAGCGCCCCGCCCGAGGGGAACCTCCTGCTGCCGCCGCGCGTCCTCTTGGCAGACGCCGTGGGAATGTTGTGCGGCCACTTGACGAATGCGGCGCTTGGTGCGATAAGTAGGGTGTGCGGTCGGGTTCGGCGGGCGCCCCGGGAACGGGTTGCGCCCGGAGGCCTGTCTCGCTCTGGCCCCGTCCCAGTCCATTACGCCAACGCCAAGAGGGAAGACCACGCCATGCCCAGCATCCGTCGGACCATCGTCTTTGCCGGCATCGTCATCCTCGTCGTGGCGGCGGCCGCGCGGTTCCTCCCCGCGTCGGTGGCGAGCCCCACGGGGATCGTGGGTACGGTCACCGACCTGACCTCCAAGCGCCCGCTGGCCGGCGTGCGCCTCCGGGCCGGCGCCTATGAGGCCGTCACCGACGCCTCGGGGCGCTATCGGTTGCCGGTGGAGGCGGGCCTGCACGCCGTGCGCGCCGAGGCGGCCGGCTATGTGGGCATGACCCATCGCTACCTGACCGTCACCGAGGGCGACGAGGCCAGCGTGAACCTCGCCATGGTGCCCGAGGACGCCAGCCCCGAGGAGGCCGCCGCCATCGAGGCGGCGTTCCTGCGTTCCGCCGAGGAGGCCGCCGCGCGCCAGGCAGAGGCGGCCCTGGCCACCGGCACGATCTCGGTCCAGGGACTGGCCGCTACCGGCGTCACCGAGGCGCCCGCCACCATCCGGGTCGTCATGCCCGACGGGGCCGTGGTCGAGATGGGGCTCGACGAGTACCTCAAGGGCGTGGTGCCCAACGAGATGCCGCCCAACTGGCCGGCCGAGGCACTGCGCGCCCAGGCGGTGGCCGCCCGCTCCTACGCCATCACCGGCGCCGGGCACGCCGATGTCGGCGCCGACGTCTGCACCACCACCCACTGCCAGGTCTGGAGCCCCATCCAGTACGACACCACCGACCAGGCGGTGGACGACACCCACGGCGTCACGGCGCGCTACCAGGGCGAGGTCATCCGCGCCTTTTTCCACGCCCACTGCGACGGGCAGACCCGCAGCACCCAGGACGCCTGGGGCAGCACGGTCTCCTACTGCCAGAGTGTGGCCTGCCCGTGCGGCTACAGCAGCCTCTACGGCCACGGCGTGGGGATGTGCCAGTTCGGAGCCCGGGCCCTCGCCGCCGAGGGTTTTGGTTATGTCGATATCCTGAAGCACTATTACGCGGGGATCGAGGTGGTGGGGCCGCCCTCGCCCACCCTCGGCCAGCCGGCGCTCGCCCCGGCCAGCGGCGACCAGAGCACGCACTTTGCGTTCGAGGTGACCTACCTGAGCGCCAACGGCGCGCCCCCTGCGGTGGCCAACGTCGTCATCGACGGGCACGCCCACACCCTCACCCTGGCGCCCGCGCAGCCCGCGGAGGGGCGCCGCTACCGGCTGGAGACCAGCCTGCCGGCGGGCGAACACCAGTACCATTTCTACTTTGACGACGGCACCGGGAACGCCGCGCGGCTGCCGACCAGCGGCGCGTTCGCCGGCCCTGCTGTGCACCCGGCCGGCACCCCGCTGGCCCCGGCCGCCGAGGACGGCACCGTCGGCCGCTACCTGACCTTCTCGACGCCCGACGACTGGGCCGGCGGCGAGCACCAGGGCACCTGGATCGGCCCCCAGGGCGACGGTGCGGTGGCCCTGGCCGAAGACGCCACCACCGGCACCTACACTTCGCCCGTGCTCGACGCGCCCCTGGCCTTTGTGGCGCTGGGGGCCGGCTGGCACGCCCCGACCCCGGGCGGCGCCCAGATGCGCCTCGAGGTGCGCACCAGCGCCGATGGCGCCACCTGGGGCACCTGGCAGGTCGTGGAGGAGGATAACGAGCCGGACGAGGGCGGCGCCACCCATTCGGCGCTCCTCTTTGGCGAGGGACGCGCCCTCCAGTACCGGGTGACCCTGAGCGCCGGCCCCTCCGGCGCGCGCCCGGCCCTCGAGGACCTTCATTTCGTCTGCATCGACTCGCGAGATGGCCCGCAGGCGCCCGACATCGTCGCGTCCGGAGGCTCGGCGAGCGCCGACGAGGCGGCCGACGCCATGCCCCAGATCATCACCCGGCAGGGCTGGGGCGCCAACGAGGCGCTGATGACAGCGGAGCCCGAGTACCGCCCCGTGACGGCCGTGGTCGTCCACCACACCGCCACCGACGACGGAGGGGTGGATCCCGCGGCGATGGTGCGGGCCATCTACTACTATCACGCCGTCTCCCGCGAGTGGGGCGACATCGGCTACAACTTTTTGATCGACAAGTACGGCCGCATCTATGAGGGGCGCTCCGGGGGGAGCGGCGTGGTGGGCTTTCACGCGGCCGCCTACAACTGGGGCAGCGTCGGACTCAGCCTGATCGGCAACTATCAGAGCGTCGACGTGCCGGGCCCGATGCGCGATTCGCTGACCTGGCTCCTGGCCGCCAAGGCCTCGGAGCACTGGATCGACCCGCTGGCCGAACAGCACTTTATCGACCGGGTGCTGCCCACCATCATGGGCCATCGCGACGTGGGCATCACCGCCTGCCCCGGCGCCCGGGCCTATGCGCTCCTGCCCGACATCCGCTCGGCGGTCGCCGGGCTCCTGTCGTCGCAGCCCCCACAGGTGCGCATCACTGCGCCAAGCCAGAACGCCGCGGTGCGGGGCGTCGTGGAGATCACTGCCTCGTGCAGCGTGCCGGTGGGCGAGGCCACCCTCTTTGTCGACGGCACGGAGGTCGGGTCCCAGTCGGGTGGGATGTACTCCTGGCGCTGGAACACCGCCGCGGTGCCCGAGGGCCGGCACACCCTGCGCGTCTCGGTAGAGAACCCAGGAGGCGTGAGCGCCGCCGACGCCGCGGTCTGGGTGGACAACACCCCGCCCACGGGCTCGGTGACCGTGCCCACCTGGTCCCGGTCTGCCGCGGTGCCCGTCACCATCGGGAGCACCGACGCCGTGGCGGTGCAGTTCTCCAACGGCTGGATCTGGGAGGGCGAGGACCTCCGCCACCAGGAGGGGACGGGTCAGCGGGTGGAGGATCCCGAGGCGCTGAACGGCGCAGCCTGGCGGGGAACCCCGGGCGACGCCGCGGGATGGTGGCACGGCCCCTACACTCTGGCCCTGCCCACCTGGCGGGACTACCAGGTCTACTATCGGCTCAAGAGCCCGCAGACCTCGGGCGCCGCGCCGCTGGCGATCCTCGACATCGTGGACAACCTGAGCACGCGGGCCTACGCCTCCCGCACGCTGGCCGGCCAGGACCTGGCCACGGCGCACTATGAGGAGGTGGCCCTGAATCTGGTCTACCAGAACACGGCACCGACTTACAACGGGGAGCCGAACGGGCTCGAGTTCCGCACCTGGTTCCAGGCCCAGGCCGACCTGTACCTCGACCGGGTCAGCGTGTTCACCATGCCCCAGGATCTCCCCGCCCCCACCTGGCGGGTGCCGAATGCCGAGGGGGAGCACACGGGGGTGGCGCGCCTCCTCGACGAAGCCGGCAACCATTATGACGTGCCGGTGACCACGCGGGTGGATGCCACCCCGCCCGAGGAACTGGGCACGACGGCCGACGGGGCCACCCGGGTGATGGACGTCCTCTCCGGGCTGGATACCTCCAGCGCGGCGTGGAGCGCCTCGGCGAACGGGGGACGAACGTGGAGCGAGTGGCAGACGCTCCCGATAACCCCGACCGTACAGCCCGGCGCCACCGTGGGGGTCCTCGACGAGGTGCTCCTGCAGGCGCCGGAGGAGGCGGGCGACCTGGTCCGGTTGCGCATCCGCGACATGGCCGGCAACTGGCGGGTGATGCCCCCCTTTATCGTGGAGCTGCCGCTGGTGGTCCGCGGAGGCGCCGGCTAGGTATCCCGGGGCGCGGGGCGCTC
>JAAZBQ010000844.1 GCA_012513725.1 Chloroflexota bacterium | reverse complement strand
CGGGTCCTCGACGGTTGCCTGGGTGCGGTGCTCGCCGGCCAGGAACCAGATCAGGTAGGTGGTGTACCCCGGCGCACTGACCACCGTGTGATAGCCCTTGGGGGCCATCAAGATGGTGTTGTCGCGCACGGTAAAGTTCTCTTCCACCGGATCGTCGTTATAGTACCGGCAGATGCCAAAGCCGTCCGCCGGCAGCACCTTGAAATAGTACATCTCCTCGTGGTAGGCCTCCCGGGGGAGGTCGTCCTTCTCGTGGCGGTGCGGCGGGTAGGTGCTCCAGTTCCCCGAAGGGGTGATCGTCTCGCCGACGATGAGCCGGCGCGCCGGCAGCTGCGGCTGCCCCGCCTCGGTCAGGATCTGGCGAAAGTCCCGGCGAAAGTTCGCCGCGCCCCACACGCCGGTGGTCACCAGGTTCGGGCCGATGACGTACGGCTCGATCTCCAGGTCGCTCGGCGCCGAGGGCAGGGCCACCTGCACCGCGCCCTCCGCCTTGATGGTGAAATCGACGCCGGCCGGCATATAGACCGAGTGCGGCAGGCCCGCCAGGACGTTGGGCCGCCCGCCGACCTTCTCAAAGCGCTTGTTGCCGACCTCGAACGTCGCCTTGCCGCCGAGGATCACCGCGCAGAACTCGCGGTCGCCGGTGTTGCCACTGTACTCCTCGCCGGCGGCCAGGCTCACGAGGCCAAAGTCCAGCAGGCTGCAGGGGTTACCCTCCGGCTTGTTCAGGCCGGGCTCTGTCTTGAGTGCGCTAAAGTAGGACATGCTGACTCCTCTCAATGGATATACGTAGACCAGGCTCCGGGCGCCTGGTCTATCGGCGGTACCCCTATTGGTTCAGGTAGATTGTATGCGTCTCGTCGCCCCGACACAAGGCCAAGCGGCCGGAGTCATACTCGGAGTAGGCCCAGTCGCTGTCGATCATGGGATAGTCGCGCAGCGCGATGGGCTGCCCCTGGATTGTGGGCGTGGCGTCCCAGCCCGTCACAAAGGTGCCCGCCGACGGCGACTCGTAGGTGACGGCGCCGTCTGCTACGTCGATCCTGGCGCCGCTCAGCGCCTGGCAGAACGCGTCAAAGGAGCCGTAATCCGCCTCGCGGCCGCACTCCACCAGCCAGGTGTTCTCGTCGGCGTAGCATTGCAGCTCGCGGCCGGCGTACTGGCCCCGCTCGCCCACGACGTACCCGTTCTGCGACCAGATGCCGACGTATCCCTTGCCCACCCGGGCGAACGCCCACGTGCCGGTGCCCTGGGCGGCGACGTCCAGGCGCACCTCATCGAACTTGTTCTGCTCAAAGAAGCAGTGGGTCATCCAGGCGATATCGCTGAGCCGCCAGGTGAGGGACATGACGTTCTGGTGCTGGATCACCCGGGGTAGGGTGGTGTGGCCGGACCAATAGTCGGGCCGCAGCCCCGAGCCCTCGCCCATGGTGTGCGGGCACGACCAAAAGAGGACGACCTTGTTGTGCAGCGTCACCTGGGCGACGTGGGTCGACGACTCGTACTCGCCCTTGCGCAGGTCCTGCACGCCGGAGATGAGGTAATCCGGGGTGCGGTAGACGATTAAGTTGGCGTGCTCGGCCGTCGCCATGCGGTGGTAGCCCTGCCGCTCCCGCGACTCGACCACCGACTCGTCGTCCAGCGCCATGCTGGTGAGGATGGCCGGCGCCCGGTAGGCGCTGGTGGCCATGGTCACCGGGCACATGCCGCTGGTGCCCTTGGAGAGCGACCCGGTGCCCCAGGCCAGCCAGCAGGTGGCGCTGGTGCCCTCAAAGTCGGG
>JAAZBQ010000843.1 GCA_012513725.1 Chloroflexota bacterium | reverse complement strand
TACTCGATCCGCGAGGGGTCCTGCCCGATGAGGAGCGGCTTGAGGTGCTCCACCGCGCCCGCCACGGCGCGCTCGCGGCGGCTCAGCCCCGCCTCCCCCAGCCCGTAGAGGCCCTCGTCGGTGTCCACGACGACAAAGACATAGTTGCGGTGGCCGGACCAGACGGGGTAGCAGGTAACGTCGGTGATGCGCATGGTGCCTCTCCGCGGGTGAAGGTGTGCGACGAGTGTAAGCGGGTCGCGGGTGGGTGTCAAGACGACTCGAGCGGCACCGCCTCAGGGCTGCGCCTCCTCATAGCGCACCCGGGCCATCGCCGCGCCGACGTCGGGCAACTCCCCGACGCCCACCGCGGCCAGGAGCGCGGCGCCCGCCGCGGCCGACTCCCCGTAGCGGGGAACCGCCAGGGGCATCGCGAACATCCGGGCCAGGATCTCGCCAAAGAGGGGGTTGCGGCGGATGGCGTTCCCCGCCCCGACCAGTTGCCCGCGGCTTCCGAGGACCGGAGCCATCCGTTCGTGGAACGCAGCCAAGCCCTCGGCCATCCCCTCGAGGAGCGCCCGGGCCAGGTGGCCGGGGGTCATGTTGTCCGGGGTGAGCCCCGTCAGGCTGCCCCGCAAGGCCGGATCCTCCCGGGTGCCGGTGAACAGCGGCGCGCAGCGCAGGCCATCGGCCCCCGGCAGCACCCGGGCCGCGAGGGCGTTCATGCGCCCATAGAGATCGCCATCGTCGAGATCCTCGACCCCGAGTAGGTCCTCCGCCACCCGCCGAAAGAGGCCCGCCAGGTAGGCGTACGACCGCCCGCCGAACAGCCCCGCCCCCACCAGGAGATAGGCGCCGCCGGGAAAGCAGCGGGTGTCCAGACCGGCGACCTCGGCGTACGCCGGAGTCCAGGCCGAGACCTGGGCGCCGGTGCCCACGTTCAGGAGCAGGCTCTCGGCGGGCCGGGCCACGCTCCCCAGGAACGAGGCCTGGTTGTCGCCCAGGGCGTTGGTCACCGGCACCCCGGCGGGCAGCCCCGCGCGCTCGGCCACCGCGGGACGCAGCCCGCCGACCGGCGCGCCGGAGGCCTCCACCGGCGGGAGGAGGCTCGCCGGGATCCCCAGCCGCCGGACGAGGTCCACGTCCCAGGCCCGGGAGACGACGTCGTACAGGGCGGTGCTGCCGGCGTCGGTGGGATCGGTGCGCGGCGACGCGCCGCCGAGCCAGGCGACCACCGCGTCGGGGATCAGGCAGGCCACGGCGGGTTCCGGGGGAAGCGCACCCTGTTCGGCCAGCCAAAAGAGACTGGGGCCCAGGTAGCCGGGCGCGGGCCGGCAGCCCATCCGCCGGAAGGCCTCCTGCCCCCCGGCCCGGCCCACGAAGCGCTCCAGGATCGTCTCGCCGCCCCCGGGAGCGGCATCCAGCGTGCGCCGATCCTGCCAGGTGATGGCCGGCGCCAGCGGGCGGCCGGCAGGATCCAGGAGCGCCAGTCCGTGCATCTGGCCCGTCACGCCGATCCCTGCCACTGCCCCCGCCCCCTCGCCGAGGCGCGCCGCCAGGCGGGCCAGAAGGCGGGCGACGAGGTCCTCGAGGGCCGCGAGGTCCAGCTCGGCGCGCTCATGGCCCCTTGCCCGGGGGCGCCGGGAGGCGGTGTTCGGCACGGTCTCCTGGGCCAAGAGCGCGCCGTCCTCGGCCTCGAGGGCCACGGCGCTCAGGCTGGTGGTGCCGACGTCCAGGCCGATGTAGATGCTCATGGATGCTCGCCTCGCTTCCGGTGTGCCCCGAGTGTATCCGGCGCCGCGCGCCCGCTCAAGGCCGTCTCGCCCGCGGGCAGGCCGCCGGGGTTGATGCCGGTCATCCCAGATGTGACCTGGGGGCCCTCGGAAGGGCGCGGGATCGGTGTCGCGGGATGGCGGGGAGCAAAGCGGCAGCGAGACTGCCGCAGTCCATATTGGTCCCGCGTCTTTGCGAGAGAGACCTGGTCACGTGCGGGGTGACTGGGTTGACCCATTACCGATTGGTGACCCCGGCGCCCCATGCTATAATCAACCGGCATGTGAACGAACGAGAAAGAAGGGACAACATGCCCTATAAACCGTCATTGGATGCGCCGTATTGGCTGGCCCTCCTCGGCGCCAGCCCCCTGAGCCGCCAGGTGGCCAAGCGCGTGGTCCAGCACTGGTGCCTCCAGGAGAACCAGCCCCTGGCCACGCTGTTCCAGCTCCCCGAGTCAGAGTTGGCCCACGGGCTGAACCTCTCCGAGCGCGACGCTGCGCTGCTCAAGGCGGTGGAGACCCTGGTGCCCGATCAGGCCCGCCTCCTGGATGAGTTGGCCCGCATCGACGTCCAGATGCTGACCCGGGTGGACGTGGCCTATCCGGAAACCCTTGTCGAGCGACTGCCCGAGGATCGCCTGCCCTACCTGCTCTTCTACCGGGGCAATCCCGCCCTCCTGACCCAGCCGGGCGTGTGCCTCCTGGGCGCCGACGAGCCCACCCCCCAGGCCCAGGGCGTCGCCAGCCGGCTGGCCGAGACCTTGGCCACCGATCGCCACCACCTGATCGGGGGCTATGCCCAGGGGGTGGACCGAACCGCCCTGGACGTGGCCCGCGGGAACATGGGCCGGGTGACGATGGTGCTGCCGGTGGGCATCCGGGTGTTCACCCGGGTGCTGGCCGCCCTGCAGGGCGATATCCAGGCGGGCAGGCTGCTGGTGCTCAGCCCCTACGCCCCCGACGCCCCCCTGAGCGACGCGGCGGCCGCAGCGCGCCTGACGCTCGCCGCCGCGTTGGCCGACGCCCTGGTGCTGGTGGCGCCATCCGCCACCCCGAGCGAACTGCTCATCGGCGGCGAGGTGCGCGAGCCGGGCCGGGGTGTGTGGATCTGGAGCGGCCACGACGATCCGATCTCGGCCATGTGGCGGGAGGCCGGCGCGGCCCCGTTTGAGGACGCCGACGACGCCCGGGCCCAGATCACCGCCCTGTTTGGCGCCCGCCCCGCCGAGCTTGACAAGGATGGCGGGAGCATCGATGATCTGTACGGCGTGGAGCCCATCGCGTTCGACGACGCCGATGAGGCCATCGAGGTCTTGGGCCGCTCGGGCCACGTGCCCGATGCCCTGGCCCGCCGCCTGCGCGAACGCGACTGGACGGACGACTAGGGGCCAGCCGCGCACGCCGCACGCAACCCCGGGATGAGGAGAGAACGCCATCTGCCGCTGACGACATACGCGACGGTGCCCTGGCGCCCGAGTTCGCCCGGGTGCCGTATCATGAGTATCATGAACGTCATGAACTGGGCTATCCGCCCGCAGGCTCATGACCTTTATGGCACTCGTGATCGTAATGTCCCCCATGACCATGATGATACGCGCGTATGCATGTGGCTGCGTGTGAGCCCCAAGGCCCCCCTCCGCGAGAGGCGTGCGGAGAGCCCTGAGCATAGACCGACAGCGATCCGACGAAACCGAAATCGACCCGACCACTGGAGGCCCACCTGATGAACCCTCGCGAACGCATGCTGGAAACGCTCCTCTTTGGCAAGCCGGACCGCGTGCCCTTTTCGCCCGGCGGCCCCCGGGAATCCACCCGCGCCGCCTGGCACCGGCAGGGACTGCCCGAGGGCGTGAGCCACGTCGACGCCCTGATGGAGATCCTCGGCGTGCCCCACGAGGCGTTCGAGACCTCGGCGGGCTTGAGCGTCGACACCCGCATGATCCCCCAGTTCGAGGAAAAGGTCCTCGAGCACAAGGAAGGCCACTATATCGTCCAGGACTGGATGGGCGCCATCACCGAGATCTCGGACGAGTTCGACTATACCTACATCCGCTCGGCGAAGGACTTTGTCACCCGCAAGTGGCACAAGTTCCCCGTGGAAAGCCGCGAGGACTGGGAGAACATCATCTGGCGCTACAAGGCCGACGACGCCGCCCGCGTTGCCGAGGACCTCGAGGCGCGCGCCGCCCACGCCCAGGAGGTCGGCCTGGCCACATCCGTCTCGGTGAACGGGCCGTTCTGGCAGATGCGCGAGTGGGTGGGGATGGAGAACCTCTGCATCCTGATGGCCACCGACCCCGATTTCGTCCACGAGATGGCCGAGTTCTGGACCGAGTTCACCCTCGGGGTGTTCGAGCGGCTCCTGGCGCGGGTGCAGGTGGACATCCTGCGGATGTCCGAGGACATGGCCTACAAGGCCCACAGCATGATCTCGCCCAGGATGGCGCGGGAGTTCCTGCAGCCCACCTACCGGGAGTGGGTGCGGCTGTTCTCCGCCCACGGTTGCCAGGTGTACGACATGGATTCGGACGGCGAGATCAGCGAACTGATCCCCATCTGGATCGAGTCGGGGTTCAACTGCTGCGATCCCATCGAGGTGGCGGCGGGCAACGACATCGTGGAGTTCCGGC
>JAAZBQ010000842.1 GCA_012513725.1 Chloroflexota bacterium | reverse complement strand
GCGGTGATCGAGGAGGCCCTGGCCCGCGCCGAGGAGCAGCGCCCCGATCTCCAGGAACGGGTCTGGCGCCTGCTGCGGCACATCCTCCTCCTGGAGTGGCAGGGCATCCTGGAGGGCGAGTTCGCCCTGCGGTCGCAGCAACTCAGCGGAGCGGTCGCTGCCACGGGGGTGGAGAACACCTCCTTTTACGTCTACAACCGGCTGGTGGCGCTGAACGAGGTGGGCGCCGAGCCGGACCGCTTTGGGATCTCCCCGGAAGCCTTTCACGCCTACTGCCAGGGCGTGCAGGCCACCTGGCCCCAGACGATGCTCACCACCTCCACCCACGACACCAAACGGGGCGAGGACGTCCGCGCCCGGCTGTACCTCTTGTCCGAGATCCCCGCGGCCTGGGCCGAGGCCGTGGGGCGCTGGGCGGCGCACAACGAGCGCCACCGGCGGGACGACCTTCCCGACCGCAACGCGGAATACCTCCTGTACCAGACTCTGGTGGGCGCCTGGCCCATCGATGCCGAGCGCCTGCGGGACTATATGCTCAAGGCGGCCCACGAGGCCAAGGAATGCACCTCCTGGCGGGCGCCCGATGACGAGTATGACGCCGCGCTGGGCGCCTTTGGCGATGCGCTGCTGGGCGATCGGGAGTTCGTCGCCGATCTGGAGGCCTTTATCGCGCCCCTCGTCGCGCCGGGGCGGATCAACAGCCTGGCCCAGACGCTCCTCAAGTACGTGGCCCCCGGCGTGCCGGACCTCTACCAGGGCAGCGAACTGTGGAACCTGGACCTGGTGGATCCCGACAACCGGCGGCCGGTGGACTATGGCCTGCGCCGCAGCCTCTTGCGCGAGATCGAGGAGGGTCTGCCCGTCGAGCGCATCCTGGCGCGCATGGACGAGGGGCTGCCCAAGCTGTACGTCATTCAGCGGGCGCTGAACCTGCGCCGCCGCCGGCCGGACCTGTTCGGCCCCGAGGCCGACTATCAGCCCCTGCAGGCCGAGGGCGCCAAGGCCGAGCACGTGGTGGCCCTGACTCGGGGCAACGGCCTGGTGGCCGTGGTGCCGCGGCTGGTGATGGGGCTGGGCGACGATTGGGGCGATACGGCGCTGGTGCTCCCGCCGGGAGACTGGCACAACGCCTTGACCGGGGAAACGGCCCATGGGAAAGTTCTGCTCGCCGAGCTGCTCGGCCTGTTCCCCGTGGCCCTGCTGAGCCAACAGGGGGTGAGAGCGTGACAGAGTTTCGCGTCTGGGCGCCGCGCGCCGAGCGGGTGGAACTGGACCTCGCCGGGGAGCGGACGCCGATGAAGCAAGAGGCCGGGGGATGGTGGGCGCTCGAGGCGCCCGGGGCGGATCACGGCACGGACTATGCCTTCCGGCTGGACGGCGGCCCGCCGCGGCCCGACCCGCGCTCGCCCTGGCAGCCCCAGGGGGTACATGGGCCATCCCGGGTGCTGGACCACGGCCGATTCACCTGGACGGACCGCTTCTGGCAGCCGCGCCCCCTCTCCGCAGCGCTCCTCTACGAGGCCCACGTGGGCACCTTTAGCCCCGAGGGCACCTTTGAGGGGGTCGCGAGCAGGATCGATTACCTCGTGGACCTGGGCGTCACCCACCTGGAGTTGCTCCCCGTGGCCGAGTTCGCGGGGGAGCGCAACTGGGGCTATGACGGCGTGAACCTCTACG
>JAAZBQ010000841.1 GCA_012513725.1 Chloroflexota bacterium | reverse complement strand
CGGGTAGCGGCGGCGGGGCCACACCGTCGACGCCGGGTCGTCGGACGCGCCGTGGTGGTTATGGATCAGGGCGATGCGCCCGCTCTGCAGGCGGAGCGCCTGGATGGAGGCGTTGTTGTTCGGGAGCGCCGTGCCCACCGGCGCCGTCCAGGTGCGGCCCAAGTCCTCCGAGCGACTGGTATAGATGCGGTCCGCCGCGCGGGAGCGAAAGAACGCCACCAAGCGCCCCGGCGCGACCTCCACGACGGACATGTGCACTCTGCCGCGGCTTTCGGGCACAGGGTACTCGGTCCAGGTACGCCCCTGGTCCGTCGAGATCTGGACGACAGAATGGTCGTCGGCGTGGCCGGCGGCGGGAAGGGAATAGTACATGGGCAGGAGCCAGTCGCCGTTGGACAGGATCCGGATCGGCTGCCGGCAAAAGGAACCCGGCGCGCCAAAGGGGGTCTCCACCGGCCCCCAGGTGCGCCCCTCGTCGCGTGAGATGCGCCGGCGGATCTCGGCCGTCCACTGCATGGTATAGCCGCCCTCGGCCTGCCCGGCCCGCACGCGCTGCTCCCACTCTTCCCGGGAGACGCCACGGGTCTCCTGGGCCGTGTAGAGGAGCCACACCTCGCCGGAAGGGGCGGAAAAGAGGAGGGGGTTCTGCTCGGAGCGGGTGGTGTCCTCGGAGACGACGGTGGGTGCGGACCAGCGGTCGGCGTCGTGGGGCAGGCGGGTGACGGCGATCTGGACGTCCGAGGCGCCCTCACGGGAGCCGGCGAACCAGCAGCACAGGAGGTCGCCGGAGGGCAGGGCGAGGAGGTTGGCAGCGTGGTTCTCCTGGCCGGCGGCGGGGATGAACGCCTCGACCCGGGCCGCGTCGTCGGGCGGGCGGAAGAGGCGGCCGTCGAGGACTTGGGCTTTGAGGTCGAGGATGGGGGCCATGGGCGTTCGTCCTTGCGGTGATGTTGGTTGGGAGGGATGTTAGGCGGGGGGAGGGGGGACGTCAAGGAAGAGTGGTTCGGTGATTGGCCACGTCGCTCGAGGTCCTGAGCCGCCCGTACCACAGGGCCGTAGCCCACCGTGGCTCTGCGAGGGCATCCAATCCATGGTGTAGGAAGACTGGCTGGCTGCACGTGCTGGATTCATCCCAGCCGGGTGGTTGACAAGGAAGAAGACCGCTCTATAATGCAGGTGTAAGCGCGATGCCGTAAGATACCTGGTGACTCTGCTCGCCCCGGCGAGCTAGCCCATGGCTGGAATGCCGTGGGGACAGAGTGAAATCGGAGCCCAGGTTGGCGCGCGCTTTTCACGTTGGACCAAGCAGGTGCTCCCGCAGAATCTTCTCCCCGATGAGTGCGTATCGCTCGGTCAGACACGTGGCGCACCAATCGCGTGGAGTAGTGCTGCCGACTAGTTCTACCCTCAAGGCAGAGTCACACCCAGGATATCGAAGGATCTGCGCTTTGGCCCCCGATTCGATTCGCTCTTCAGTGATCGGTGAATGGCGTCATCCCTCAGCACAGCCGGTGACACCACCCGAGCTTGCCGCCAATGCCTTTGCTGACTCAAGGCTGACTGGCACGTAACATACTATGCTACTATTCCGTCAGAGTCCACGTGCCACAGCGCTGTGACGTGAATCCCGCATCATCTGAACTGATGGTGACCACTGTCGGCCCCCGGGGGTTGTCATTCGCTAGAATGCCGGACATTCCCCCGCCAAAGTCGCTGAGCCGCTGCCAGTAGCATCGCTCAGTGCCTTCCGTACGATAGGTGCCGGGAGCGATGTCAATGCTCACTCGCCACGT
>JAAZBQ010000840.1 GCA_012513725.1 Chloroflexota bacterium | reverse complement strand
GCCCTACCTGGCCGAGCCCACCGCCGGCGTCATGCTGGCCCGCCTGGTGCCCGAGGAGCACGTGTTCGTGATGGGCGATAACCGCAACGCCTCGAACGACTCCCGGTACTTTGGCATGGTTCCCTTTGAGGAGATCATCGGCCACGCCTGGCTGCGCTACTGGCCCCCGAACGACGTGGGCGTGCTGCCCTGACGCTTCCCGCCGTCAGGCCATCGGGCACGGGAACCGAATCGGCCCCTCCTGCGTCTTGCAGGTAACAGCCTGTACACAGCGCACCCTGCTCCTGGGTGCTGGAGGATCCGATGAAGAAGGTCTTGTGGTTCGTCCTGGGCTTTGCCCTGGTCCTCATCGTGGGCGGCGCGTTTCTTCTGGGCTGCCTGCCCAACCCGCAAGCCTCTGACGCGACGCCCCCGCCCGCCATCTCCACGCCAGAGGCCACGCCGGCCAGCGCGCCGACGACGGCCCCCGCACTGGCCTCCCTGGCCTGGCGGCGCGACGGGGCCGCGGGTTGCTCGGGGCTGCGCGTCGACGACCTCAGCCAGCTCCACCTGGTGCCGTGCGAGGGCGATGCCGCGCTGATGCGCTTTAGCCAGGAAGAGCTGCACACCTACCTCGGGTACGTGGCGCGCTATGCGCCGTTTGCCTTCCAGGAGGACCCCTCCCCCGAGAACGACATGTCCACCGTCACGCTGACCTTTGTCGGCCGGGGGACCCGCGAGGCCACCATCGAGGAGCAGGCCGAGATGGCGGACTGGGCCGCCGCGGTCCACGCGCGCATCCAGGCCGAGGCGCAGCGCAACACCATGATCGCCACCGCCCGGGCGGCGCTGGCCGAGCGGCTGAACATCGTGCCGGACGTCATCACCACGGTGGCCGTCGAGTCGGTCACGTGGCCGGATGCCTGCCTGGGCCTCCCGGAAACCGGTAGCGCTTGCGCGGAGGTCGAGACGCCCGGCTATCGCATCATCCTGCGGGTGGGCAACGATACCTACACCTACCACACGGACCTCGACGGCCTCGTGCGGCTGGGGGTGAGCCAGGAGCCCTCCCCGACGCCGACCCAAACCGTCGCCACCACCCCCACGCCGACCGCCAGCCCGACGACCACACCATCGCCTACTGCGACCGCCACGGCCACCGCGTCGCCCACGGCGACCCCGGTGCCCACGTGGACGCCTGCGCCCGCGCCGACGGACCACTGGCGCGCCGAATACTATGCGAACCACCAGTTGCTCGGGATACCGGCCGTCGTGGCCCGCGAGAACAGCGTGAACCACACCTGGGGCTATGGCGCCCCCTCCGGCGTCCCAGAGGACCATTTCTCCGCCCGCTGGACGCGCCGGATCCACTTTGAGGACGGCCAGTACGACTTTCGCCTGGAGGCCGACGATGGCGTGCGCCTCTGGGTGGGCGGCATGTTGATCATCGACCGCTGGTCGGGCGGGCATCGGGTGGATTTCGTCTCCCAGAAGCACATCCCGGCGGGCGAGCACGACGTGGTGGTGGAGTACTTTGAGCTGGAAGGCTATGCCAAGATCGATCTCGGCTGGAACAAGATCTACATCCCGCCGACGCCGGCACCCGAGCCGATCATCACCGACTGGCGGGGCGAGTACTATAACAACACTACGCTGGAGGGCCCGCCGGCGCTCATCACCAACGAGGTGGACCTACAGTTCGAGTGGGGCGAGGGCTCCCCGCACCCGGCGATCCAGCGGGATCGTTTCTCCGCCCGCTATGCCCGGCGGCTGCACTTCTCCCGGGGCGAGTATCGCCTGACCGCCGTGGTGGACGACGGGGTGCGCGTGTGGATCGACGGCCGCCTGGTGATCGACGCCTGGCAGACGGGCATCCGCCGCGCCTACACCCACGTGCTGACCTTGGACGGCAGCCACGACCTGC
>JAAZBQ010000839.1 GCA_012513725.1 Chloroflexota bacterium | reverse complement strand
GAGGCCGCCGGCTGCGGCCTCGAGCAGGGCATAGCGCACCACCGCCCAGCGCCGCCAGCCGAGGGCCAGCAAGAGGCGGAGGTCTGCGACCCTGCCCGCCAGAAGGGCCGGCAGCGCGCCGAGCGCCAGCAGCCCATAGAGCGCCGCAAGGGGTCCGGCCCAGCGTCCGGCCACCACCGCCACCTCGGCGTGGAGGGCACGCCCCACGCCCAGTTCCGTCCAAGTCTCCTCGAGGTACCCGACGGGTAGCGTATCGCCATAGTCCGGGATGCGCACGGTCACCTGGCGCGGCGAGGCGCCGGCGACCACATCCACGTCGAGTCCCGTACGCCGGTGGATCTCGGCGGCCACCGCATCGATCCGCGCCAGCCCCTCGGGCGACAGGGTCTCCACGCCGCCGACGCGAACGCGGATGGCGCCGATGGCCGCCTCGCCCCCAATCGCCCGGGCCGCCTCTAGCGTGGTGAGCACCGTGGGCGGCCCCTGGAGGTAGGTGCCGGGCTCCAGGCCGGCGCTGAGGGCCTCGGGCTCCATCGGTTGCCCCTGGGCATCGTAGCGCCAGACCGCCTCGGGCGGGGCATAGACCGACAGCGGGGGTAGCGGCGCATCGGGCATGCCGGGGAGCAGCGCCGGGTCATAGGTGCCCACCAGGCGGTACAGGATACCGCTCTCCAGGCGCTCGGGCTCTGCCGGGCGAAAGACGGGCACGCGGTCCTCGGGATCGCCCGCGCCGGCGGCGCCCACCGGTCCCGCCTCCACCAGCGGCGCCGGCAGGTCGAGGTCGGTGGCCTCGTAGGTGCGGTAGGCAACGGTGGCTGGCCGCGCCCAACGGCTGAACTGCGGCAGGTTGAACCGCCTGCCCCCGCGCCCCACCAGCCCGGAGAGGAGCATCCGGTAGCCCGCGGCGCCATCCAGCGTCTGCGAGGCGATGGCCTCCTGCCGGGGGAGGGCTTCCGGGCCGTTCCCGTCGAGCGTCTCGCGCAGGCGGCCATCCTCCGATGGCCACCCGAGGGGGACCAACTCGCTGGTAAAGGTCGCCGAGACGTCCTGGGCGGCGCGGATCAACGCGGGGATGGCGTACAGCACCTCCTGCCCGGAGGACATTTGGTACGCCTGCCGCTCGACGCGCAGGTCCCGCGACAAATACTCGTCCGAAACCGCCTCCTCGAGGCCCACCAGGGCGGACTCTTGCTCCGGATCGATGGCCACCACGGAAAAGGCATAGACATAGGCGCACACCGGGGAGAGGAGATCGGGCTCGATGCCCAGTTCGCGGAGGGCCTCCTGCTCCGGAGGCTCGGCGGCCGCGCCGACCGACCGGTAGGTGATCTCTTCCTCGCTCCGGAGGCGGGGCCCAAAGGGCTCTTCGGTGCGGCAGGAGATGGCGTACACCCCAAGCCCGTCATAGTCGCCGAACCAGGTGTACAGCGGCTGGCGGTAGTAGCCGAGGTTGGCGATGGGCGCGGCGATCTCGACGCCCGGGAGGTCGCGAATCGTGGCGTACTGGTCAAAGGTGATCCCCCCGGGGATGCCGAG
>JAAZBQ010000838.1 GCA_012513725.1 Chloroflexota bacterium | reverse complement strand
CCACGTCCCATCGGATATCTCGAGAGTTGGCTCGAGGGGTTCATCTGTGTCTGCCGGCACCCAGGTTCCGCAGTGCTGGGAAGAGAAGCCCGTGTCGGAGGCGGCGATGGCGACCAAGGCGGGGCCCTGAGGGTTATCGTTGGCAATCAGTTCAGAGAAGCTACCTGCAAACCCATCCCTACGCTCCCAGTAGCAGCGCGAGGTATCCGAGGCTCGGTAGAGCCCAGGCGCGATGTCGATGTCCACCCGCCACATGCCATCAGTGATGATGACCTCGGGTTCCGCGGGCTGCACCGTGTCGGCCAGGACCCAGGTTCCGCAGCGCCGGGACCCAAAGCCGACATCATCGGGATTGATGGTAACGATCACGGGGCCCACGGCATTGCCGTTGGCAGCGATAGCTGACAGACTTCCGCTAAAGTCGCTTAGTCGCTCCCAGTAGCAGCTGCCAGTGCCCTCGGTACGGTAGGTTCCAGAAACGATATCTACATCCACACGCCAGGTACCGTCAGCGAATGTGGAGCGCGGCCCTTCTGAGGCTGGTTCCTCCGTGGGCTCAGAAGTACTCGTGGGCACAGGTGTTTCGGTGGGCACGGGTGTCTCGGTGGGGACGGGTGTCTCGGTGGGAACGGGTGTCTCGGTGGGAACGGGTGTATTCGTGGGTGCCGGCATCGCTGTCTGAAGCGGTGTCTCTATTGTCGCTGCGACACTCCGAGGGGGAGCATCTGTGGGCACTGATGTCGGTTGCTCGCTGGGCGGCGGAGGAGTGTCAGCAACCGGCAGTGCTGCAACAATGGTTGGCTCCTGAGTGCCGGTGGGCTCGGTGCCGTCACGGTCAGACAACAGTGAGCCTACTATACCGCAAAGCGCCAGAATACCGAGAATACCGACGATGATAACGCCGAGACGTCGCTTCCTGCGGGGCTTCTGCGAGTCGGTGACCATAGGAACCTCCATTACCATAATGTGAAGAACGATCATCTAGTCCCACTTGGCGCGACGTGTTCATCGCTGACCTGCAGCCGAACCACTCGCTAACCGACAACGAGAGATACCCTTCCTCTCCGCTATCTGTCTCGGCACGTGCTCGGTCCTTCGGACGCTACGCTGAATAGCATAGTCATGTCGCCTCCCAAGGCGGGTGCGGTAGCCGCACCTGTAGCAGGTCTGACCCTACTTCCCTCTGGGGGCCCCAACTTGTTGATAGCAGGGCACCGCGTCTTGCTCTAGCCGGTCGTGCTACTGCTCGATGTCATTTGCCTGACTCGTTTCATGTGTAGGCCACTGCTCACCTTCATTCAACTTACCTTCGTTGCCGTGGAGCAATGTCCTAATGTCTTCGGATATCGCCTTCAGTGCCGTCAACTGAGCCTCCTGAAGGCGTACCAGTTCGTTGAGCTTCCAGTACCAACAAACCAGCTCGCGAAGGATGAAGAACACGCCGATAGCTATCAGAATCGAGATAATGCCGCCGCCACAGAGACTGCCGAAGGCGTCGCCCATGTCGCCAGAAGTACCCATGTCACGTATGGCCTCCTTGTTCTGTGAAGTATATGACCGTGCGCCAGAAGAGGAACGTCCAGTCCCCCTTCTGGCGCACCTTGCGCACTATGTAGTTGCTCGGGTCTCCTGCGGCTCTTGCCTCCTACGCCCAAACCTGCAGCATCTTCATCTTCTACATCATATCACAAAACTCCTGTCGCGTGCTAGCGACTTTGGGCTCACCTAGCGCACTACACTCGGCCACAAGCATCTCCCATCGGACCTTTCCGCTAGCCCGTAGCCCCCACAAGCGCTATGATGCCGCACAACCTCACCGAGCACGCCTGCCGAAAGGAGCACCCTCCCATGCCCACCCTCCGCGAGCACGTCCAGCCCTTCATCCCGGCCTCTTCCGCACCCTATGACGTCATCGTCATCGGGGGCGGGCCCGCCGGCCTCGGGGCCGCCTTTGCCGCTGCCCGGCTCGGCGCCCACACGCTCCTCCTCGAGGCGCGCTCCGTCCTCGGCGGGGTCGCCGCTGTGGCGCTCTGGATGCCCATGAACCGCCTCCTTCTGAACGGCGGTCCCCGCGGGGGCGTCCACAACCTGTTCGTGGATAGGGTCCGCTCCCTTGGCCTCCTGGCCGCCGTCCCCGGGAAACAGGACCACATCAACGGGGACGGGCTGGACATCCACCCCGAGTACCTGCGCCTTGCCGCCCTGGAGCTCCTCGAGGAACTCGGCTGCCACTATCGCCTGTACTCCCCGGTGACCGGCGTGGTGATGGAGGGCCAGGCCCTCCGCGGGGTGGTGGTCACCGGCAAGGAGGGGCCCCAGCGCTTTACCGCCCGGGCGATCGTGGACGCCTCGGGGGATGGCGACGTCGCCCACCTCTCCGGCTGCACGATGGCCGAGGGGCGCGAGGAGGACGGCCGCCACATGCCCGTCTCCCTCGTCTTTGCGCTGGCCAACGTCGACGTGGAGCGCTTTGAGGCCTATCGCCGGGAGGAGCGGGAGGCGTTCGACCGGACCCTCCGCGAGGCCGCCGACGAGGGCTATGCGGTGGCCGCCTGGTATTCCTTTGACCGCACCACGATCCCCGGGGTCCTTTCGGTGAACAACGGCGCCCTGGCCGATATCGGTAACCTGGACGCCACCCGCTCTGGAGACCTCACCATCGCGGAACGGGCCGGGATCCGCGTGGCGGTGGATTTCGTGCGCCTGGCCCGCGCCAGGGGCATCCCGGGCCTCGAGGAGTGCCACCTGATCCGCGCCGGCGCCGGGGTGGGCGTGCGCGACACGCGGCGCCTGGTGGGCGAATACGTGGTGACGGTCGAGGACGCCCGGCAGGGAGCCGAGTTCGCGGACGTGGTGGCCCGCAAGTACGGGGCCATCGACGCGAACCAGTTGTACATCGGCGAGATGCACTCGGGGTTCGCCTACCCCTACCGGGCGCTCCTGCCCCGGGAGGTCGACAACCTCCTGGTGGCCGGGCGCTGCGGATCGGCGACGTTCCTGGGCCACGCGGCGGGCAAGAGCATGGGCAACATGATGGACCTCGGCCAGGCGGCCGGGGTGGCCGCGGCGCTCTCGGCGGCGGACGGGGTCTCGCCCCGGGCGCTGGACGTGCGCCGGGTGCAGGACGTGCTGGTCTCCTGGGGCGTGCACCTCTTTCGCGAGGGGTAACGCCCCGCATCCTGTCCCTCCCCCGGCCCAGCAGACCGGGCTGGGGGAGGGGCCTCCGGGCCAAGCGCAGGCGTGGGGGTTCGGTGAGCGGAGGCGTCATCATGTTGACACCCCGATCCCGCCGTGCTATCATCCAGGCCAAGTGCATAGACCGTGGTGCTCATCCAGAGAGGCAGAGGGACCGGCCCGATGAAGCCTCGGCAACCCGCGTGGCCCGCGCGCACGGGTGCCAATTCCGGCAGAGCCCCGGCGGATCGTCCCGCCCGGGTGCTCTGGAAGATGAGAGAGACGACAACGCAGCGCAGCCTGTTGGCCTCTTCATCGGGGAGCAGCCCGTAGAAGGGGCTCTTTTTCTGCGCTGGCCCCGCCTGGCTCCCCACACCGCGCCCCGCTACCTCGCCGGATGAGCCCCGCACGCAGCCATCCGTAGGAGGTTCCATGTTCTCTACCCCTCGCGATCTGGACAATGCCGGGTTCTCTACGCAGGTCGTGCACGCCGGTGAGAGCAAGAACAAGCCCTACGGCGCGCTGACCACGCCCATCGTGCAGACCTCGACGTACACGTTCGAGGATTCCGCGTCGATCGTCGACCACATGCGCCGCAAGGAGCAGAACCTGCCGCTCTTGCGGGGGGAGTACGGCCGCTATGGGAACCCCACCCAGGAGGCCGTCGAGCATAAAATGGCCGCCCTCGAGGGGGGAGAGGGCGCCATCCTGTTCGCCAGCGGCATGGCGGCCGTCACCAACGCCTTGCTCACCTGCCTCTCCGCCGGCGACCACCTGATCCTGACGGACGACTGCTACCGGCGGACCCGGCAGTTCGCCACCGAGTTCCTGAACCGCCTGGACATCCGCTGTACCCTGGTGCCGCTGGACGACGAGGGCGCCCTGGAGGCGGCCATCACCCCCCGCACCCGCGCCATCCTTTCCGAGACGCCCACCAACCCCTACCTCCGGGTGGTGGACCTCGACCGGCTGGGGGCGCTGGGCCGCGCCCACGGCCTTCTGACCATCGTCGATAGCACCTTTGGCACACCGTACAACGTCCGCCCCCTGGAGCACGACATCGACCTGGTGATCCACTCGGCGACCAAGTACCTCGGCGGGCACAACGACCTCTTGGCGGGCGTGGCGGTGGGGCGGGCGGACCTCCTGGCCCGCATGCGGGAGACCAACCACATGGTCGGCGCGGTGGCCGATCCGCACGCCGCGTACCTCCTCCTCCGCGGCCTAAAGACCTTGTCGCTGCGCATGGAGCGGCACAACGCCAACGGCCAGCGGATTGCCGAGTTCCTGGAGGGACATCCGGGCGTGCGCCGCGTGTGGTACCCTGGCTTGGCCTCACACCCGGATCATGACCTGGCCTGCCGGCTGATGCGCGGATGCGGCGGCGTGGTCTCCTTTGAGCTGGAGGCCGACCTGGCGGCGACGGCGCGCTGCATCGACGCCCTGCAGCTGCCGTACATCGGCCCCAGCCTGGGCGGCGTGGAGAGCATCGTCGAGCAGCCGGCGCTGATGTCCCACTATAGCCTCAACGAGGACGAGCGCGCGGCGATCGGTATCCGCGGCGAACTTGTCCGCTATGCGGCCGGCGTCGAGGACGCTGACGATCTCATCGCGGACCTCGCCCAGGCCCTGGACCGGGCAGCCCGGGGAGATGCCGAGGCCGTGCGGGAGGAGGCGGGATGCTAGTCTTCAAGTTCGGGGGCACCTCGGTGGGGAGCGCCGAGCGCATCCAGGCCGTCGCCGAGATCGTCGAGGCTGCCCGGGCCCGCGGCGTGGTGGTGGTCCTGTCGGCGATGAGCGGGGTGACGAACGCGCTGATCGCCGGGGCGCGCTCGGCCGCCGAGGGGGATGAGCGCCAGAGCCTGGCCATTCAGGCGGACCTCCTGGCCCGGCATCTCGGTGTGGTGGAGGAACTCCTGGCGGCGGGCGCCGAGCGGGACGCCCTGCGCGAAGAGATCGTTGCGCGGCTGGATGGCTACGAACGCCTCTGCCGGAGCATCGCCACCCTGGGCGAGCTCACCCTGCGGGGCAACGACGCCGTGGCCAGCCTGGGGGAGGAGCTCTCCACCCGGATTCTGGCCGCCCTCCTCCGGGCGCGCGGCACCGACGCCCGGGCGGTCTCTGCCACGGCCTGCGTGCGCACCGACTCGCAACACGGCGCCGCCCGGCCCGATATGGCGGAGACCCGGCGGCTGGTGAACCGGCACGTGCGCCCCCTGGTGGAGGGGGGCGTGGTGCCCGTGGTGACGGGCTATATCGGCGCCGACGCCCGGGGCGTCGTCACCACCCTGGGGCGCGGCGGCAGCGACTATTCCGCGGCGATTTTGGGCACCGCGCTGGACGCCGAGGAAGTCTGGATCTGGACCGACGTGAACGGCATCCTGACCGCCGACCCGCGCCTGGTGCCCGAGGCCCGCACCCTGACCGTGCTCTCCTACCACGAGGCGGAGGAACTGGCGTACTTTGGGGCCAGCGTGCTACACCCCAAGACGGTGGCGCCCCTGGCGGCGCAGGGCATCCCCCTGCGGATCGCCAACAGCCTGTGCCCCGAGCAGCCGGGCACGCTGATCCTGCCGGAGCCGGACCCCGAGCGGGAGCGGCGGCCGGCCATCATCTCCACCCAGGGGCTCTGCCTGGTGGGGGTGGTGGGCCAGGGCGACGGCTGGTCGCTCCTGTTGGCCTCTCGCGCCCTGCGCGCCCTGGCCGAGGCCGGGCTCGACGTGCTGATGTTCTCCCAATCCTTCTCCGAGCGCAGCCTGAACGTGGTCCTGCACCGGGAAGAGCGCGAGCACGCCATCCACGTGCTGGAGCGCGAGTTCGCCAACGAGCGGGCGCTGGGGATCGTGGCGCGGATCGAGGCCCAGGCGGAAGTGGCCACCGTCTCGGTGGTGGGGATGCCGAACGGGAACAGCGCTCCCACCGCGCGGGCCTATGCGGCACTCGGGGCCCTCGGGGTGCGGGTGGTCTCCATCGGCCAGGCGGCGTCCGAGTACAGCGTGTCGCTGGTCATCCCCGAGGGGGAGGTGGCCCGGGCGGTGCCGTTTCTGCACCGGGAGTTGGGGCTGTAGAGTTTGCCTTCCCGGAAGCTTGCCATCCCGGAAGCTGGCTTCGCTTTCGGGATGGTTCCGGGATCCAGAACCTTCCCGGAAGGCAAGGCACCTTCCGGGAAGGGGATCACTCTCCCCGCGCGGCGGCCATCTTCTTTTCCGAGACGTTCGCCCGGCAGGCTTTGCAGTGGTAGTAGGGTCCCCACTTGCCGGCGCGTTTTTCCATGGGGCGCTCCCCGCACTGGGGGCAGGCCACGTCGACCTCTTCGGCCGCGCCGGCGGCGCCGCCAGCCGCCAGGGCGCGCAGGGAAAAGTTCTTTTCGCAGCGCTCGCAGCGCAGATACTCGCCGTAGCGCCCCTTTTTCGGCGTCATGGGCCGTGCGCCGCACTGCGGGCAGGCCGTCTCGGCGGCCAGGGCCCTGATCTTGTCTGAGAGGATGGGGCGCGTGTTCTTGCACGTCGGATAGTTCTCACAGCCCAGGAACCGGCCCCTCCCGTGGGTGACGATCTTCAT
>JAAZBQ010000137.1 GCA_012513725.1 Chloroflexota bacterium | reverse complement strand
GGTGGGGAGCCAGGGCCCGGGTTTCCCATCCCACACCGTTCACCTCTGCGCGAAGGATCACACGATGAGCCGACAAGCCGTCCTCCGCACCCTCGCCGTTCTGGCAGTGGCCGTTGCGGCCCTGGCTCTGTCCCGCTGGCTGGGCCCGGGCGAAGCGCTTCCCGAGGCGCCCCCCGTCGCCCAGGCCACCACTGCGCCGACGGAGCCTGCGAATCCCGCACCGCCCGCTTCCCCCGAGGGCGATGCCACGCAGGTCGTGGCCCCTACCGATACGGCGCCTCCCGACACCGCCGAACCCGAGCCGTCAGAGCCCGCACCCTCGGCCGAGCCGGAACCGTCGGCCGCGCCGGAGCCTTCGGCCGAGGCGCCGCAGGGGGTCGCTGAGGATCCGGCGCCGGCCGAGCCGCCGGCGTCGGCTGAGCCACCGGCGTCGGCTGAGCCGCCGCCAGCGCTCCCTCCGTCCGACTGGTCGCGCGCCCTGGGCGCCGTGGCAGATGGCGATCCTGATACGGCCGTTCCCCTCCTGGAGGCCGCCCTGCAGACGACGGAAGGCGAGGACGCCGCGCGGCTCCGCGTGGCGCTCGGGCGCACGCTGTTCGAGGGGGATCGCTTCCGAGAGGCCGCTGCCGCCCTCGAAGCGCTGGACGTCGGGGGTCTGCCGGAGGGGCTGGCCGTGGAAGGCCTCGGCCTCCTGTCCCGCGCCCGGGAAGCGGTCGGCGACTGGCAGGGGGCCATCGTGGCCTACGACCGGCTCCTGCCCTATGCCGCCGTGCCGGAGGACGTGGTGCGCTTTCAGGCCGCCCGGGCCTACGCGGCGATGGGGGATCCCGCCACAGCCGCGACGCAGCTGGAGGCCATCGATCTCGGCGCCCTGGGCACCAGCCGGCGGGCGGAGGTCCTCGAGGAACTCGCCAAGGTCCGCCTGGACCGCGGCGATCCCGGAGGCGCTGCCGAGGCCTATGGCCAGATCCTGGCCTTTGCCGAGAACTATGCCTACATCGCCCAGGTGCTCGCCAAGCAGGGGGACGCCCTCCGGGAGGCGGGGCGTGCCGACGAGGCGGCGGACCGCTACCGGCAGGTGGTGGACCGCTATACCGATACCACGTCGGCCGCGGGCGCCATCCAGGCGCTGGACGAGTTGGGCGCCGGAGGGGTGACCGGGCTGCAGCGGGGGGTGGCGCTGTACGCCGCCTGGCGCTACGCCGAGGCCGTCGAGGCCCTGGCGGCACACCTCGGCGATCCATCCGCCCCGGAGCGCGACCGGGCGTACTATTACGCGGGGCTGGCCTACCAATCGCTGGGCCAGCACGAGGGGGCGATCGAGGCGTTCGACGCCATCGTCACCGGCGATGCGGCGAGCCCCTACCTGGACGACGCCTGGCTCGCCAAGGCGGGGTCGTTGGCGGCGAAGGGGCAGGACGCGGCGGCCTTTTACGCGCAGTTCGCCGACTCGTTCCCCGAGCATGGTTCGGCGGCTCGCGCCCTGTGGCTGGCCGCCGAGGGGTTGGAGCGCGCCGGCGACTGGGGGCGCGCGGCAGAATACTATAACCAGATGCACACCCGCTATCCCCAGGATTCCGGCGCCGCCGAGGCCCGCTTCCGCGAGGGGCTGATGGCCTATGCGGGCGGAGACCTCCCCCGGGCCTACACCGTGTGGCAGGGGGCCCTCGACGCCGGGGCGGCCGGCGACGCCCGGGCACGGCTCCTCACCTGGCTGGGTTTGGCCGGCCGCCGCGCCGGCGAGGAGGCTGCCGCCCGGGAGCACTGGGCCGAGGCCGCTGGCCTGGCCCCCGAATCCTACTATGGCCTACGGGCGGCGGACCTCGTGGACGGCGTGTCGCTGGCCGCGACGCCCCACGGCGGGAGCGTCACGGACGGCCGGCTGACCGCCGACGATTGGGCGGCCATCGAGGCGTGGGTGGCCGGCTGGGCCGGCGCCGACGCCCTGACGGTCGACATCTCCGGGCTGCCCCTGGTGCAGCGGGGCCTGGCGCTGTGGACCCTGAACTGGCACGGGGAGGCCACCGAGGCGCTGCGACTGGCCCGGCCCGGGATCCAGGACCATGCGGGCCAAGTGCTGAGCCTCCTGCGGCTGTGCGACGAGCGCGGCATCCCGCCCTTTTCCATCTGGGCGGCGGATCGGCTGCCGATCCTCGCGGCGCGCGCCGGCGGCGGTCCCCCGCCCGAGGCGTTGCGCAAGGCCTCCTACCCCACCACCTACGGCCACCTGGTGGCCGATGAGGCGGCCCGCTGGGGGGTGGACCCCTACCTGTTCCTGGGCCTCGTGCGCCAGGAGAGCCGCTTTGACCCGCTGTCGCATTCGTGGGCCGGCGCCCTGGGGCTCACCCAGGTGATGCCCGCCACCGGCGCCGACATCGCCTCGGCCATCGGCCCGGCGGACTATCGCCACGACATGCTCCGGCGACCGGCGCTCAGCGTGCGGTTCGGGGTGTGGTACCTGTCGCGGCTTCTGGATCTCTGCGAGGGGGACTGGATCGCGGCCATCTCGTCGTACAACGGGGGGTACGGCAACGTCTCCAAGTGGGCGAACGGCGTGATCCCGATTGCCGACCACGACCTGTTCTACGAGATGGTGCCGTTTGCGGAAACCAAGTCGTACATCCGGCTGGTGTACGAGAACTATCGGCTGTACG
>JAAZBQ010000136.1 GCA_012513725.1 Chloroflexota bacterium | reverse complement strand
GAGTTGCTGGTGCCAAAGTCTATTCCTGCGAACATGCCGATCCTCGCTGCGGCGCACAAAAGTGTACTGGCTACTAGGGTGCTCCGCCGCGCATCGGATCCGCGCGACAGACGGCCCCCCATTATAGCCTGAACCGCCGACTCTGCCCAACCGGTCAAGACAGCCGACACCGGCGCCCGATCGGGCGCCGGTGTCGGTGTGGTGAGGCGCTGGGTGTGTTCTAGTATCCCTCTGCCGCCCGGGCGGCGAGGATCTCGCCATAGTACAGGCGATGGTAGTCGGACCCGCCGTAGGAGCGAGCCTCGATATCCGGGGCCAGGTGCGCGGGAATCACGTCGTTGTGGTGGACCACTCGACACTCGTAGACCATCGGAGCGGCGTCGATGGTCGCCGCGGCAAGGCCATCACAGGGCGTCACCGTCATGCCGTGCGAGCCGAACTTGTCCACCTCACGCCCCGACTTGGTGCCACAGAACGCCGTCCAGGCGCGCATCTCGTCGGTGGGTACGTTCACCGTAAAGGCGCCGGACTCTTCGATGAACTCGTAGGTGTACCGCGAGGGCCGCACCAGCACGGTAAAGACCTGCTTTCCCCACACGATGCCGACGGTGCCCCAGCCGATGGTCATCACGTTGCTCTCGCCGCTGGTCTTGGTGCCCACCAGCAGCAGACCCGGGTTGGCCAGGCGGGCCAAGGTCTTGCTCAGTTGATAGTCGTAGGGTACTTGGACGCGCTCCATGGTCTGCTCCTTGTCGATCCTTCTGCCTCTAGGCCAGGGCTACACCAGGCCGAGCTTGCTCCGGGAAAAGTCCAGCTCCCGGTCGGACTGCGGCTGCCGGGCCAGGATGTCGCGGGCGATGCGGATGTCGTCCTCCGCTTCGTACGTGCTCACCGTGCCGATGCAGACGATGTCGGTCGGCTTGACCGAGTGGTAGACGAACGAGAGGCCCGTGGTCGGCAGCACCCGCCCGGCGGCCAGCGGCTTGATGCACATGATCGGCTTGTCCGTGCCGTTGATCACCTTGGCGATCCAGTCCGTTTCGACCTGGCAGAGAAAGCCGATGGGGTTGTAGATCTGGATGTAGGTGGCGACGTCGTATCCCGCGGTATCGCACACCCGCACCGTCTCGGGGCGGTGGGTGGAGAGGCCGGGGATCATGCCCAGCTCGCGGATCCGCTCGGTGGCGCGCTCCAGGCCGATGATCCGCTTTTCGTTCGCCACCAGGTTGCCGTCGGTCCAGTGCTGGTGGGGCATGCAGATCTCGGCGCCCAGCTCGGCCGTCTGCTCGATGCCGGGGAGGAGGTCATCGATCCCCTCGCCACTCGGCGTGCAGGCCCAGATCATATGCACGCCCGTCTCCACCTCGACCCGATGGATCGCCTCCTGCACGGCGGGGTTGAGGGGGCCCATGACGGCGTTGATCCCCTCGCGGGCAAAGACGCACATGATCTCGACGATCCGGTCGAGGTCCATGTATTCCTTGATCCAGCGACTCTTGGCCGCCGACTGGTGCGAGTACCCGAGGAACCAGTTCGTGCCGACCATCATGCGGGAGATCTCGAGGTGCTCGATTGACGTGCTTGGGAAGCGCATCGTTCATCCTCACTGTGGTAGAGCCCGGGTCCGGCGAACGTATGGCGACGAGTGTAGGGCGGCGGGGGCAGGGCGTCAAGCGCCCTCGGCGCTCCCACGCAAATAGGCCTCTTCTACGCGGTGCAGCGCATCGGCGACGTCGCGAACCTCATCGGCGCCGCAGCCCTCGTGGAGGCGCAGGACCATGTGCCGGTCGATGGCCTGTCGCGCCCCGGGGAGCGTCCCTTCGTAGCGCACCTCCCGCCCGTACAACGGACACGTCCACGGGCAGCCGGATGTCCCATAGGTGGCGCGGTTGCGAATCCAGCCCTGCTCGGCCACGATGTGGTCGTAGGCGGCATCGACGGGCGCGCCCTCGGCGGCCAGGGCCCGGGCGAGCGTCGCCTTGTCCGCGGTGAGGCGCCGCTCGTCCACCCGCAGCAGGATGAACCAGTACGACGACACCGCGCCATCGATCACCCGGCCCAGACGGATCGCCGAGAGGTCGGCGATCCGCTCGGCCAGCGCCGCCACCAGCGCCCGGCGCCCCGCCAGGACGTCGTCCAGCCTGCGCAACTGGGTGCGGCCGATGACGGCCTCCAGCTCGCTCATCCGGTAGTTCAGCCCGAGAAAGAGGTTCGTCGCCTCGTCGGAGCCAAAGGGCTTGCCGCGGTCGGCAAACCGCTTGGCCTGCCAGTACAGCCCCTCATCCCGGGTGATCACCATCCCGCCCTGGCCACCGGAGGTGTGGTGCTTGCCGCCCATCAGGCTGAACGCGGCGATATCGCCCATGGTGCCCACCAGTCGCCCCTTGTAGAGCGCGCCGTGGGCCTGGCTGCAATCCTCGATGACGGCCAGCCCGTGGG
>JAAZBQ010000837.1 GCA_012513725.1 Chloroflexota bacterium | reverse complement strand
TGGGCCGAGGAGTTCACTGCCTTTCACGCGCGCTGCGCCTCCCTCCTTGGCCGTAGCGAGTCGCGGGAGCAGGCGGACAAGCACCTGCGCGGGCTCGGCCTGCAGCGTGCAGCGTAAGAACAGCTGGCAGATGGAGGAGGCGGTGGGCGATGGCTTCCCGGACCTTGCGGCAGCAGACTGCCGGGGCAGCGGCTCTTGTACCGCACGCTCTGGGATGCCGATGCTGCCCGCGACCGGCTGCAGGACTAGGTCGCGGAGACGTTCGGCGACCCCCAGGCACTGGTGGTCATCGACGAGACGGGCTTCTTGAAAAAGGGCACCCACTCGGTGGGTGCGCAGCGTCAGTACACCGGCACCGCTGGAATGATCGAGAATGCTCAGTGGGCGCCTTCCTGGTATACGCCGGCCCCCGAGAGCACGTGTTGTTGGACCGCCGCCTCTACCTGCCCCAGAGCTGGGCAGAGGACGCTGAACAGCGAGAGGGGGCGGGTGTGCCGGAGGGGGTAACCTTGCAGGCCAAGCCGCAGCTGGCGCATGCTATGCTAGAGCACCTCTGGGCGCAGGGGGTGCCCGTGGGCTGGGTGGCGCGGGACAAGGTCTACGGCAACGACGCCCCGCTGCGCGAGCGCATTGCGGCGTGACGATGCCGGTACGTGCTGAACGTCAGTAGCGCGCAGCGGGTGTCGACGGAGCACCCCGCTGTGGAGACCCCGGCCAGGGCCCTACCGGTCGCCCCCGCACCCGACCACGACTGGCGGCGAGGGCGCCCCCTGCGCGGGAGGGGGCCGATGCGGTGGCCCTGAGGCCCGCGAGTTTCCGGCAGCGTCCGGTGGTGGTCCAGGGGCGGCAGGGGGAGCGCCTGTACGGCTCGGGGGCGCGGCGGGCGGCACAGCGGAACGTGATCGAGCAGAGCCTGGAGGAGGGCAAAAGGGAGGCGACCAGAGACAGGGTCCTGCGGCCTTCCTGGCCGATCTGAGCGTGGCGGAGGTAGAGCGCTTGCTGGCAGTGGCAGCTCCGCTGCCGCAGCGTTCGCTCGAGGTTCAGCTGGCCTGGTCCGACTGGCGGCTGGCCAAGCGGCAGCAGGCACGTCGCAGCCACTACCGTCGCCGCAGTCCGCTCGGTACCAGCCTCGCACCAGCCACGTCCTTCCGCGCATGTTCAGAACCGGTTGTGGCATTGGGTGGAGAATCGGCTGAACCTGCTCTTGATGGACGACGCGACTCTGGTCTACGGCTGGGAGGGCCATGCCCGCAGGATGGGTGGGCACATGCTATTGGGCGAGCGATGCGGCTATCTGCTGGAGGAAGAGTGTTGGTGACTTTTGGCGTGCGTTCGGTTGAACAAACTGTCTGATTCATAGATACTGTGGGCGAGATTACTCGAGTGCTTTGAGGAAGAGCGAAGTGCATTGTGAATGCGCGCGGACGACCGGCCGCGGGAGTCTGCACAGGAGGGAGTGCGCGAGGGGGCGGACCGAAACGACGATGGGGACGCTATAGATAGGGCCGGTCACCATCCGAGCAAATGGATTGCGCGTTTCGGGTATTCCTTGATGTTACATAGTTGCCCAGTGGCGATGTAGATGTGCATAGCTGCATCGTGCGGAGAAGCAGAGGAGTATCATGAAGATCCTGCACACCGCTGATTGGCAGATAGGCATCAAGGCCGTTGGCCTGGGCGCGGGGGCGGCCCGGGAGGTCCGCGAGGAGCGGTTCAGGGCGGCGGAACGCGTCATCGAGGTGGCACGCGAGCATGCAGTGGATGCGATCATCGTCGCTGGCGATGTCTTTGAGCATAACGGCGTGGATCGTGCGTTCGTGCAGCGTACCGCGGATATTGTGTCGGCATTCGAAGGACCCGTGTACCTGCTACCAGGGAACCACGATGCCCTGGGCCCGGGATCCGTCTGGAAACACCCCTGTTGGGGAGCCAGGGCGAACCTGAAGGTCTTGACCCGTCGCGAGCCCATTACTGCTTTGGGCGCGATCCTGTATCCATGCCCATACGTGCGGCAACAAAGCGACGGCAACCCCCTTGGCTGGATTACACCCCAGGACACGGATCTTCCTCGCATCGGTATTGCCCACGGGAGCGTCGAGCACCCGGTCATCGGGGAATCCTACGCGCTGATCGCCAAGGATGCCTGCCAGAGCGCGGGCCTTGACTATGTGGCCTTGGGGCATTGGCACTCCTTTACGCCATATGCCGACAGCAAAGGCGTGTGTCGAATGGCGTACTCGGGCACACACGAGCCGACGGCCTATGGGGAGCGAGACAGTGGACAAGTGCTCGTGGTGGATATCCCAACACGTGGTGCGAAGCCAGATATGGTGAGGGTGCCTACTGCCGGCCTGACATGGCTGGAAATGTCGCGGGATCTGCGGACTAGGGTCGATCTGGAGCGGCTGTGCCGCAAGCTAGACAGCGTGCCGAACCCTGACCGAACGCTGGTTAGGGTTACGCTCAGCGGGATCCTGGCGGATGGTGCGGGAGACATCCTGCGACACATCGAGAGCATCGTTGCTACGCGCTTTCTCTCGGCGAGACTGGATACACGAAGGCTGCATCCCGCACGAGATGGCGAATGGGTATCGCGGCTGCCGCCCGGTGTCATCCGCGAGGCAGCGGAGGTGCTCTGTGCGAAGGGGCAGAGCGATGGGGTTGCCGCCAGGGCCGCGTTGGAGTTGCACGCACTGGCCATGGAGGAGCTAGGATGATCCTGCATAGCATCCGGGTGGAGAACTGGCGGTGCTTCCTGACCCCTGTGACGGTTGGCCCCCTGGATGAGGGGCTCAACGTGATCTATGCTCCGAACGGTAGCGGGAAATCCAAGCTGTTCGAGGCTCTGCATCGGACATTGCTGGATTCCCACCGAGTGACGGGGCAGGGCATTCTGTCGGTGCAGCCCTGGGGGCGGCTGTTGCCGCCGCGGGTGTGCCTCGAGTTCACCGAGGGACGTGCTACCTATCGCCTCACCAAGCAGTTCCTGCACGCGCCATCCGCGCTGTTGGAGAGGCGAGAGAACGGGCACTATGTCCGGTTGGCCCAAGGCGACCCGGTGGAAGATCTTGTTCGGGAGATGCTGAGCAGCGACGCGACGGGGCGACGGCTAACAAAGCAGCAGCATTGGGGAATCGCCCAAGTCTTGTGGGCTCCTCAGGGTGAGTTGCGCTTCGGGGAGCTGAGCGACTCGCTGATCACCAACATCCGCGCGTCGCTAAGCGCGCAGATGACGGGGGCGCGCGGTCTGGCGATTCAGCGGCGAATGGAGGCTCTGTACGGCCAGTACTTTACGCCGACGGGCAAGGCGCGATCTGGAAGAGGTAGTCGGCTGGTGCAGCTTCAGGAGCGGCTGGCTGCGGCCGAGGAGACACTCGACCTCGGACGGGCGCTGCATGAGCAGTTCGAAGATACGGTGGAGAAGATCGCCGATCTCACCGAGAGGAGCCAAGCGGCGCATCATCACGTGGTCGAACTAGAGCAGCAGGTCGATCTCCTGAAAGCGAAAGCCGAAGACCACCACGGATTGGTGGCTGAGAAGGAACGGTGGAGCGAGCGCGTGACGGCCATTAGCAGCAAGTTGGATGCGCTCCAACAGCGCATCAAGAGGGCCTCGGCCTCGACTGCCCGGGTGAGGCGAGCACAGCAGACTCTGGGAGAGCTCTCGGGAAGTAGGCTAGAGGTAGCATCGGAGTCTGAGACGCTTACCGCGGCGGAGGCCGAGGCGCAGGCTGCGCTGGAGAGCGCTCGGGCAGAACAGGATGCGCTGGCTGGCCTGCGAGAGAGGGCGCAGGCTGCCGTTGATCTCTGCAATGCCAGGCTGGATCAGGAGAATCTAGAGACACTCATAAGCCGCATTCAGGAGGCGCGCCGAGTGGCCGAAGAGTGCTCGTCGTGTGCAGCGGATCTTGCTGCTCCCGGTGCCGAAGACCTTGCCAAGATTCGGCGCGCGGTCAGGCAGCGTGACGAGGCTCAGGTACGTTTGGAGGCCTCGCTTCTGCACCTGGAACTTACTCCAGAGAAGCACGGGCACCTGGAGATCATCTCGGGCGACCGGAGTGGCGAGCATCTCATGCTAGAGCCGGGTCATGCCGTGCGGGTGGATGGCTCACCAGGAGTTGAGGTAGCGGTCGACGGACTTGGTCACATTAGAGCTTGGGGCCCCGATGGTTCTAGCGATGAGCATCGTAGCGCGCTTGCCGAGGCAGTGTCTGGACTTGCCGGGCTTACGGAGCCGTACGGCACCGATGATGAGACAGAACTGGAGAGGCTCAATGAGCGTTCCAGGACACTGGAGGCTAAGGCAAGCAATGCGCGGAGCCGGCTTGAGGCGCTTCTCGATGGAAAGCGCATTGAGGATCTGCTTGAGGAAGCAAAGTCCAAGGCCGCCACGCTCCATAGCATCCTGGAGTCTTACCCGGAGTGGGTGGAGTCGCCTCCGGACGCGGACGTGCTGGGTGACGAACTGAGGCGTGAAGAGGAGCGAGTCGCAGTCTCAACCCGCGACGCGGCGTCGGTCTATGACAGGGCGCGGCGAGAGGCGGATGGTGCGAAGAGTCGGCTTCAGCAGATTGACAGTCGGATCGACCAGTTACATGAGACCCTGCGATCTGACGAGGAGGAACTCGCGCAGGTCACGTCTGACCAGGCACCCCTCGACGAGCTGGGCGCGCGTGTTGCCCAACTTCAGGAGGAACTGAGCGCTGCCCAGAAGCAGAAGACGGAGATCGAACAGGTACTCGGTGAGCGTGGAGGCGGCCTGTTGCTGCAACTGGAGCAGCTCACGGCCAGACACTGTCAGGCTGAAGCAGCCGCGCAACAGGCTCGCGACGACGTCGTTCGCGAGGAGGCGCAGCTCGGGCAGCTGGAGAGCATGGCTCCTTACTCTCGTCTGGCAAAGGCGGAGGAGGCCGTTGACCAGCTCAGAATGGAGGTGGCGCAAGAGGAGATGCGAGCCGACGCGGTGCGGCTCTTGTACGACACCGTCGATGAGTGTCGGGAGCGTGCGTTCAATGCAGTGGTAGGGAGAGTGGAATCATCGGCAGAAGAGATCCTTGGGCACATCGCCGGCAACTACCTGGGTACCGTTCGCTTTAGCGATTCCTTTACGCCTGAGGGCGTGGTGCCGCCGGTTCTGGAGGATGCTGTTTCCCTGGACAACTTGTCGGGCGGGGAGACTGAGCAGTTGTACTTGGCCACTCGGCTGGCGCTTGCCTCGTTTCTGGCAGATGAAAAGCGGCAGATGGTGGTGCTGGATGATGTGCTAACGGCCACGGATAGGGTTCGGCTCGGCCGCGTTCTGCAGGCGCTGGACGATGCCTCTGAACGTCTGCAGGTGATCATTCTGACGTGCCATGCAGACCGGTACGAGCGATTGGCCAAGGCCAGGTTCTTTGAGCTTGAGGCGCTCAAGGAGGTGTAGGTGCGGTACGCGAGAGACTGCTCGAGGAAGTGACGGCGATGCGCGACCCACAGTGGGGTCGCAGACACTGGCTAGTGCGAACTATCGCGATGTGGTCGGCAACGTCAGGGATCTGGGAGACAGGCACTGGTGCAATCAGCAGACCCACTATCGTGGTGATTACTCACAAGTAGGGGTTGCAGAGCTCCGCCCCTTCTGGCATGGTTATGGTAACCGACCGTACCATCCAGAGGGAGCGGAGCTATGGATAGTCTACCCCTACTGAACGTATTGTCCAAGGTCTTGCCAGTCGCCGAACTGCACGAGAGGCTGCACACCTTCTTGGCGCCCCTCCTGGGGCAGATGTCCGAGAAGCGCCTCCGCAATGTCGCCCTCCAGGCAGTAGAAGGCATCCTGGCCGCCCACTCCCCGCTCGTGTCGCGCATGGCGGCGGCACTGACTCGTGAGGGGGAGTCCCCCCGCCCTACGGCCGAGCGGCTGTACCGCTGGCTGTGGGACAAGCGCTTCTCCCATCGGGAGATGCTCCATGCCCTCTACGCCCGCGCCCAGAATGTTGTGGCCCGCTACCGCCCCGCCCGTCCCCTGGTGGCCGTGGACCCGGTGAACTTTGAGAAGCCCTACACCGAGGCCTTGGAGGGGGTCTCCACCGTCTACAAGGCGACACCCCCCGGCCCCGGCGGGGAGAAGCGTCTCACCCCCGGCTGCCCCGCATGCGACATGGAATGCCGACACCGCCACCCTCGTCAACCTCCCGGAACCCGCCATCTCCTACGCGGCCTGGAATCCCACCAAACGGAGGACTTTTGGCGAGAACGCCGAGATCTCTCGGCATTCCATGCCGCAGGGTGTTGGGCTGGGCGGCCGAGGACGGGGGAGAGTTCATCATCCGCGCCTCCCATCTGGAGCGGCTGGTCGAGATCCACAATCCCCGCCTGCACCGATGGGAGCGGGAGCACCTGGGGGATCTGGTGGACACCGTGCCGTTGCCGCTAAAGCGGGAGGTGGCATTCACCGCCCAGCGGAGCGGCTACCGAGACCGGCTCTGCGCGACGCGGGCGGGGGAGTTCGCGTTGCCGATCCCCAGTCTGCGGCAGGGGACCTACTTCCCCTGCTACCTGGAGCCTCGCCGCAAGGCAGAGTTGGCCTTGCTCGCCGTGGTCCAGGCGGCATGGAATGCCGACGCGCCTGCCTCGAGGGGGTGAGCACGCGCACGGCCGACAGTCTCCTGGAGAGCACGAGCCTCACCGGGATCAAGAGCGAGGTGAGTGCCGCATGGAATGCCGGCTCATCTGCAAGGCCCTTGATGAGCCGGTGCAGGCCTTTCGGGAGCGGGCCTTGGAGGGAGAGTACACGTACCTGTGGGTGGATGCGACGTACTTCAAGGTGCGCCAGAGCGTGCGGCATGGCATGCTGACGGGAGGTGTCCATGGCCGCGGTGGTGGCCAGCGAGGAGCAGTCGTTCTGGCGGGAGTTCCTGCGCCGTCTCCTCTCCCGGGGGCTGAAGGGGGTGCGGCTGGTGACCGCGGGATGGAGTCCCGCCCGCCGCCCACGAGGGGCTGCCGAGGGGCTGATCCCCAGGGCCGATGTCACGGGCACGATGCGCGTCTACCCGAGGCGACCGACCATCGGTGTCCCGGAGCGCTCGCGGAAATCCGGGATGCCGTCCGAGGCGGGCTGGGACGAGCGGGTGGCCCGCGAGTACCGGCCCTGGATGCACCATGCTGCGCTGGATGCCCTAGCCTTGTGGTTCGTGGCCGCGACCAAGCTGTACTGGGCAGCCGAGCACCCGTGGGGTACGGCACCACTGCGGGGGCCCGGCACGGGATAGGATGGACAGCAGGCTCACGGGCAGCACCTTTCAGACGGAGGCGAACGCCTCTGCCCCTAGACCCCGGGTGCCATCGCCGCCCAAGCGGCCGCTCGCCATGGCGCGTTGCTCCATTCTTCGGTCGCCAGTATACTCCCCCCACGCGTCAGGGGGCGAGCCCCTCATCCTACCTGCTATCCCCTCACGAGGGGCGGAAGGGTCACCATGTCCAGATCATCACCGCGCCTTGCTGCTATGCTCCTGCTGCCGACGCTCGTGCTCATCGCCGCCTGCTCTCTGCCCGGGGCGGGCCAGCCCTCCGTCGTGATCTATACCTCTGTGGACCAGGTCTTCTCCGAGCCGACCCTGGAGGAGTTCGAGGCCCAGACGGGTATCCGGGTGCTGCCGGTCTACGATGTCGAGGCTGCCAAGACCACCGGCCTGGTGACGCGCCTCATCGCCGAAAAGGGGCGCCCGCAGGCCGATGTGTTCTGGAGCGGCGAGATTGCCCAGACCATCGCCCTCCAGGAGGAGGGCGTCCTGGCGCCCTACCACTCCCCCAGCGCCGACGACATCCCCGCGACCTTTTGCGATCCCGAGTACCATTGGATCGGGTTCGCCGGGCGCGCCCGGGTGCTCCTGGTGAACACCGACGAGGTGCCGCTCGAGCGCATCCCGCGGTCCATCGATGACCTGCTGGATCCCGACTGGCCCGCCGACCGCATCGGCATCGCCTATCCGATGTTCGGCACCACCGCCACCCAGGCCGCGGCGCTCTACGCCCACCTGGGGCCCGAGCCCGCGCTGGCCTACTTTTGCGCCCTGCGCGATCGCGGCGTGCGGGTGGTGGATGGCAACTCGGTGGTGCGCGACATGGTGGCCGACGGGCGGCTCGCCTTTGGCCTCACCGATACCGACGATGCGTGCGGCGCCGTGGAGCGCGGCGCCCCCGTGGAGATCGTCTTTCCCGATCAGGGGGAGGATGACCTCGGGACCCTGGTCGTTCCCAACACCGTGGCGCTGATCGCCGGCGCCCCTCATCCCGACGAGGCGCGCGCTCTGATCGACTTTCTCGCCAGCGCCGAGACGGAGCGTCGACTGGTGGAGATCGGCTGGAGCCACGCGCCTGTGCGCCCGCTGGACGTCGCCATCGGCTGTATGGGGGAGACGGCCATCCGGCCGATGGACGTCTCGTTCGCCGAGGTCTACCGCCACCTCGCCCGCTCGCAAGAGGAGCTGGGCGCCATGTTCATCCGGTAGGCCGACACATCGTGGCCCTCTTGCCGAGCAGTGGCGGGCGTGTGCTGCGTCGCCTCGTGGCGCTCGTCGCTCTAGGGACGGTGCTTGCCCCGCTCTTGGCACTACTCGGGCAGGTCGCCGTCGCCCTGCCCGCTGTCGGGGAAGAGGGGGCGGTCCTGGCGCTGCCGACCGGCCGGCGGCTGACGCTCCTGGCTCGGGGGGGATCGCTGGCCGTGGCCGTGGCGCTGGCGGGGATGGCCCTTGGCGCGCTCGCCGGGACGGCCCTCTGGCGGCTCCCGGCGCGGGCGCGCAGACTGGTGCGCGTGGGGGTCTGGGTGGCCGCCTTTGTGCCCTCGTACGTCCACTCCCTCGCCTGGACGGCTGCAGCTGGCGAGGTTCAGCGTCTGCTGAGTGGCTTGGGCCTGCCGCGCGTGCCGCTACGCGGCTGGGGGATGGCGTGGTGGGTCCAACTGATGGCCCTCGCCCCCCTGGCCGTGGGGCTGGCCCTCGCGGGGCTCGAGTCGCTGGATCGCGAGGCCATCGATGCCGCTCGTCCCCTGCGCTCCGATGCGGCCGTGCTGGCCCGTGTGGCGCTGCCCATGGCGGCCCCCCTAGTGGCGGCTGGGGGCGCGCTGCTGTTCGTCCTGGCGCTCACCGACTATGCCGTGCCCTCCCTCTTTCAGGTGGGGGTGTACGCGATGGAGATCCTCACCGAGTTCAGCGCCAACCACGACCCCGTGCGGGCCTCCCTCGTCTCGATGCCGCTCCTGGCGCTGGCAGCCGTCGCCGTGGGGGGTGCGCTGCGCCTCCTGCCGCGGGTGCCGCAGCGTCCGCAGGCGCCCGGAGACGTGTGGGTCGTCGCACCCCGCTGGCCCCGTTGGCTGCGGGCGCTCCAGGGGGCGGCGCTGGCCATCCTGGCCGCCCAGATCGTCGTGCCCCTGGCCACGCTGGCGCCCCTGGCCGCGGCAGAGCCGGATCTGGCGGGGGCGCTCTATGCGGCGCGCCGCGAGATCGCGCGCTCCCTGGCCGTGGCGG
>JAAZBQ010000135.1 GCA_012513725.1 Chloroflexota bacterium | reverse complement strand
CGGATGGCGTCGGCGATGTTGCTCTTGCCCGACCCGTTGGGGCCGATGATGGCGGCGATGCCCTCACCGAACTCGAACACGGTGCGGGCGGCAAAGCTCTTGTATCCGTACAGCTCGAGGCGTTTCAGGCGCATGGGCTCACCGGCAGCGGGCTATGAGGCTTGGGCGGACGGTCCGGCGATTGCTGGGCGGCGTCGGGCGACCATCGCGGAGACCGCCACGCCGGGGCGGCCCCTACTCGGGATTCTCGGCGATGAGCCGGTCGCCGTGCAGGGCCAGCGCGGCGGCGGCGGCGGCCTGCTCGGCGGCCTGCTTGGTGGTGCCCTCCCCCTGGCCCCACACCTCGCCATCAACGGTCACCTGGGCGGTAAAGACCTTGGCGTGCTCGGGGCCCGCCTCTCGGATCACCCGGTAGGAGGGGGTCACGCGCTCCGTCCCCTGCACGAGCTCCTGGAGGCGGCTCTTTGGGTCGCGCCAGCGCACCTGGGCATCGATCTTGGCAGCGTGGGCGTCGAGAAAACCCTCGACCCACCCGCGGGCGGCCTCCAGGCCACGATCCAGGTACACTGCGCCGACGATGGCCTCAAAGGCGGCGCACAGGTTAGCGATGCGCTCGTTGCCGCCGGTGCTCAGCTCGCCGCGGCCGAAGCGCAGGTGCTGGCCGAGCTCGATCTCCCGGGCGAACGACGCCAGCGTCTCCGTGCGCACGATCTGCGCGCGCACGCTGGTGAGTTCCCCCTCGGGCGCTTCCGGGTAGCGCCGAAAGAGCCACTCCCCGACGATGAGGTCCAGCACGGCATCGCCGAGGAACTCTAGGCGCTGGTTGTCGGGCACCGGGTGGTCGGGGTGCTCGTTCAAAAAGGAGGGGTGCGTCAGCGCCTCGCGCAAGAGCCCGCTCTTCAGAAACTGCAACCCCAGCCGCTCCTCAATGCCGGCGACGTCGGGCACATCGTTGGGCTGCTCCGCGTCGGAAGCAGCACGTTCGCGATCAGACATTTCCGTACACGTTCCTATCGGTAGCTCGGCCGATGAGCGCTACGGCGCCCAACAGCACGACGTCATCCCCCAGGGCGGCGCGCTCCACCCGCACGTCCCGCGAGGCGACCATCGCCGCCTTCTGGATCGTCTCCCGGATGGTATCAAAGAGCAGCGGGCCGACGTGGGTCACCCCGCCGCCCAACACGAATAGCTCGGGGTTCAGGATGTTGGCCAGGTTGGCCAGCCCGATGCCGATGTAGGTGCCGGCGCGACGGATGATCTCCTCCGCCGTCGGATCGCCCAGGGCCACGGCCTGTGAGACGACCCGGGCGGTGATGCGGGATACGTCGCCCTCGGCCAGATCCAGCAGCGCCTGGCCGCGGCCCTCCTCGGCGGCCTCGCGGGCCATCCGCCCGATGGCCGGGCCAGCGGCCAGCGCCTCGAGGCATCCGTGGTTGCCGCAGCCGCACAAGGGTCCCCCCACCAGGATGGTCTGGTGGCCGATCTCGCCGGCATACCCGCCGCGGCCGAGGAATAGCTCGCCCCCGCTGATGATGCCGCCGCCGATGCCGGTGCTGATGGTCATGTACACCATGTCCGCCACGCCGCGGCCGGCGCCAAAGCGATGCTCGCCGAGGGCCGCCAGGTTCGCGTCGTTCCCCAGGGCCACCGGCAGACAAAAGCGGTCGGCGATGATCTGGCGCAGGGGGACGCGGTCCCAGCCGGGCAGGTTGGGCGCGTGCACCACCACTCCTGCGTAGGGGTCCAGCGGGCCCGGTGCGCCGACGCCGATGCCGGCGATCTCGGTCCAGGGTAGCGGTCCCACGGCCTCGACGATGGTCTCGTGGATGCGGCGGAGGACTGCCTCGTACCCTTCGTGCGCCAGGGTGAGCGTGGCGGCGCGGCGGAGGACCTCGCCCTCGCTGTTGCACACGAGGGCGCGCACCTGCGTGCCCCCCAAATCCACGCCCACTAGGCTCTTGTCCATGACGGCTCCTGCGTCGGTTGATGAGGTGGCGCATCCACCTCGCGCACACGGCGAGTATACCACCATGGGCGGGTGCCTACAATGCGCGAGCCCGAGCGGTTGCTTTTGACCGACACAGTGGGTATAATGGCTGCGTAGTGAGAGAACACCCGGAGGGACGCGTGACGACGTTACACCAGCGACGCACCTGAACCAACCGGCTGAGCGCCGGTTGGCGCTCGCCGTGCCGCCTACACGCGTCGGGATCCCCGTAAAGGACGCCGGCCTCCCCGGCCATCCTCCTCGGAGACGCCACCGACGTGGGTCGGTGGCGTTCCTGTGTGCCCACGCGGGATGTCATGCGCATCGCGAGAAACGCGATATGCATGACGGCCGCGCATAGCATCCACACACGAGGAGGTATCGCATGAGAGAACGACTGACCCGCCTGTTCGCCTCGCGAGGGGGCATCGTGGCCGTCGGGGCCGTCATCGGCCTGCTGGCCCCGCTGCTCCAACGCTGGGGCAACCCGCCGAACATGGGCATCTGCGTGGCCTGTTTCGAGCGCGACATTGCCGGCGCCCTGGGGCTCCACCGTGCCGCTGCAGTGCAGTACATCCGCCCGGAGATCATCGGCCTGGTGCTCGGCAGCACCATCGCCGCGCTCCTGTTCCGCGAGTTCCGGGCGCGCTCCGGATCGGCGCCGATCGTGCGGTACGTCTTGGGCGTGTTCGCCATGATCGGGGCGCTGGCCTTCCTGGGCTGCCCCTGGCGCGCGCTCTTGCGCCTCTCGGCGGGCGATCTCACCGCCGTGTTGGGTCTCGCGGGACTGGCCGCCGGGATTGGCGTCGGCGTGCTCTTTCTGCGCTCCGGGTACAGCCTGGGACGCACCCAGAAGGCCAGTGCCGTCGTGGGATGGATCGTGCCGGCGACCATGGTCGGCCTCCTCCTGCTCCTCATCTTTCGGCCGCAGTTCAGCCCGGGCGGACCCATCTTTTTCAGCGAGACGGGCCCCGGTTCGATGCACGCTCCTCTCTTGATCTCCCTGGCGGTAGGGTTGGTCGTTGGGTTTCTGGCCCAGCGCTCCCGATTCTGCACCATGGGTGCGGTGCGCGACGTCATCTTGATGGGCGACACGCACCTGCTCAGCGGCATCGGCGCGCTGGTGGCCGTGGCGGTCGTCACGAACCTTGCGCTGGGCCAGACCCGGGTGGGCTGGACGGCCATGCCGGTCGCACATTCGAGCCACCTCTGGAATGTCCTCGGGATGGCGCTTGCCGGCCTGGCGTTCGCGCTGGCAGGCGGGTGTCCCGGTCGGCAGCTCTTCCTGGCCGGTGAGGGGGACTCGGACTCCGGAGTGTTCGTCTTGGGGATGATCACCGGGGCGGGGATCTCGCACAACTTTAGCCTGGCAGGGAGCCCCGACGCGATCGTCGACGGCGTGCTGAAGGTGGGCGGCCTGAGCCGGTACGGTATGTGGGCCGTGGTGTTGGGCCTGGTGGTGTGCGTGGGCATCGGCCTGGCGATGCGCGAGCGAGCGACAGTGGGAGGTGCGGCATGGCAAGGACGGTAGACGCGCGGGGTCTTTCCTGCCCGCAGCCGGTGATCCTGACGCGCAACGCCATCAAGGCGGGCGAGTTCCCCGTCGAGGTGCTCGTAGATACCGTCACCGCCCGGGAGAACGTCCGGCGCATGGCGGAAAAGCAATCCTGCCGGGTGCAGGTGGAGGAGGCCGGCGACGAGTTCCGGCTGGTGCTGACCAGATAGCAGCGGGGGGCCGCCGGGGGCACTGCGCCTCCGGCGGCCCTCAGGAGATGGCTATGATCTACCTCGATAACGCCGCCACCTCGTGGCCCAAGCCCCCCGGCGTGGCGGAGGCGATGACGCACTTTGTCACCGAGGTGGGCGCCAACCCCGGCCGCGCCGGGCATCGACGCGCCGTCGAGGCCGGGCGGACGGTCTACGCCGCCCGGGAGGCGGTCGCTACCCTCTTTCATGCGTCGGACCCGTTGCGGGTGGTGTTCGGCCAGAATGTCACCGAGGCGCTGAACCTGGCCCTGCGGGGCATCCTGCGGCCCGGCGACCACGTGGTGACCTCGTCGATGGAGCACAACTCGGTGATGCGGCCCCTCCGGGCCCTGGAGCGGGACGG
>JAAZBQ010000836.1 GCA_012513725.1 Chloroflexota bacterium | reverse complement strand
CGCACGAACATCTCCTGGGGGCTGAGGTTGCGGTCGGTCATGGGAAGGTTCCTCCTATAGGACGTAGGCAGCGATGCGAGACAACGCGAGAGAAACGCGAAGGAAGACAACCGAGTGCCGGCGTGCTCTTACGACCTCTGCGCCTGCATGCTCTGGCTTTTGTAGGGTGGCAGGTCCCGTTCGGGCGTAGCGACGGCCGGATGTCTGCGTCGCCAAAGACAGGTCCACTGACGTCAGCCAGCGGGTACACATGCGTGCGCCTACCATAGTCGCGACGGATCTGCGCGCGGCAGCCATGGCAGTACGCCGGCGAGAACACCGTGTGGCCGATGCACCTGCGGCATGGTAGCACGACGGATCGGAATGCGCGAGCCAGGCAGAGGCACGATCCAGAACCACTTCTCGGGTACCCGAGGGCAACACACACTCCGGCATCCGGGTGGCGGTGCGCGGCAACGCGGAGGAGTCTGACAGCCCTCTGTCAGCCGGCTGTCAGCCAGGTGCTCCGCCTGGTTGCCCTGTCGTGGGCGGAGTCGACTGGGTCTCCAGGCCCTGTTCACTCGCCTGTCACCTGCTGTTTACCGGAGTGTAACCTGCATGCGCTATACTACTCATAGGTATGGGAGGCGCCATCAGGGCTCGTCTGCAGCGCATGGCAAGACGAACCCGACCGGTACACCAGCGCCTGTCTTCCTCCCGGGGCCAGGCGTCCCCATCGACGGGCCGTCACCGCCGTAACAAGCGGTGGCGGCTCGTCTGCGCTTCCCACCGATTCCTGTAACGCAATCTTTACGCAGTGTTAACCCAATCCTTGCGCCGATATGCTATACTGAGGCCGGTCGCGAGGGGAGAGCCCGGCTCGGGGCGAGAGATCGTCTTTCCGAGGCGGGGAACGTCACAGCAACACACGTTGCAGCATCATCTCGGCTAACATTACAGCAGTACGTCGACATCGGAGCACATCTCCCTTCGTGGCCGGCGCCGCACTCCAAAGCCGGGCCGCTCTCGCGCAGAGCGGCCCGGCTCTTGTTCCCTTCCCGAAAGGTTCTTTCCTTTCGGGAAGGTTCTGGGGTCTCTGCCGAGACCGGGCGGCCTGGAACCCCGGAACCTTCCCGGAAGCCAAGGCAGCTTCCGGGAAGGGAAGCGAGGTTCACGCCTTTCACACCACACGTGGTATACTGAACAACGTGTGTTATCGAGTGAAAGGACGAGCGGTGACCATCCACGACGAGGATCGGCGCATCGAGCGCACCCTGCTCATCGACGCCGACGATACCCTCTGGGAGAACAACATTTTCTACCTGCGCTGCACCGCGCAGTTCTTGGACCATATCGAGGCCGCCGGGCTGGACCGCGACCGGGCCGTCGAGACCCTGGCCGCCTGCGAGCGCGAGGTGATCCCGACGATGGGCTATGGGCCCCGGGGATACATCCAGGCCCTGGGCATGTGCTACGCCCGACTGGCCGAGGAGGCCGGCCTCCCGGCCGATGACGAGGCCGTGGCGGCCGCCCGGGCCTGCGGCGAGCCGATCCTCGACCCGCCGGCGATCCTCCTGGCCGAGGCCGAGTACGTGCTGCGGGCCCTGCGCCGCACCAGCGCCCTGGTCCTCGTCACCAAGGGCGACGAGACCCACCAGCAGCTCAAGATCCGGCGCTCCGGCCTGGGCTATCTGTTCGACGCCCAGTTCATCGTGCCGGAAAAGGACGCCAACACGTACCGGCGCATCGTGGCCGAGATCGACGCCGACCGCGAGACCACCTGGATGGTCGGCAACAGCCCCCGGTCCGACATCAACCCCGCCGTGGAGGCGGGCCTCGGGGCGATCCTCATCCCCCACGACCACACCTGGACGGCCGAGGTCGAGCGGATCGACCACCCGGAGGTGGTGATCACCCTGGCGAGCCTGTGCAGCCTGTTGGAGCTGTTCGATATCGACGCGGAGTGTGCCTGATGATCGTTCGCGATGCGGCCCAGGTGGCCAACGGCGTCGGGTCGTTGGAGGATCTGGAGGCTCTCGTCCGCGAGACGTACCTCCTCTGGGAGCCAGGCTGGGTGAATTTCAACTGGCGCGGCTACACCTACGACCATGTCCAGCGCGTTCGGGGCCTGGCGCGCGCTCTGGCCCTCCGGGAGGACGCCGATGGGCGTGTGGTGGAGCTTGCGGCGCTCCTCCACGACATCACCAAGGCGTACGACGGCGATTACGTGCTGGACGCCGACGGCAAGCGTGCGGTGGACGAGCGCGGCTTTTGGATGAACGCCCTGCGCCCGCCCCAGGGG
>JAAZBQ010000134.1 GCA_012513725.1 Chloroflexota bacterium | reverse complement strand
GAGGAGTATGCTATCTGGTTGCGCCTGGCCCTGCCCCGGGTGCTGGCCCACCTGGCCGGCCAGGATCCGGACGACCCGCCGACGGCGCCATGAGCGAGAGCGGCGAGCGGGACCGAGGGGTCTTTCCGGGGCTGCTGACCGCCGACCTGCCCGGCACCGGGGGGACGGTGCGCGCGCGGCCGGAGGACTTTTATGTCGAGGAGATACCCCTCTACGCCCCCTCCGGCGAGGGGCAGTACACCTTTTTGGGGATCGAGAAGCGGGGCATCGACACCCCCCGGGCGATACGCGCCCTGGCCCGGGCGCTGCGGGTGCCGCCCGCGCGCTTTTCCAGCGCGGGCCTCAAGGACGCCCAGGCCGTCGCCCGGCAGGTCCTCTCGGTGGAGGGGCTCTCGCCCGAGCGGGTGCTGCGGGCCCAGGCGCCCGACGTGCGCGTGCTGTGGGCCGAGCGCCACCCGCACCGGCTCAAGATCGGCCACCTGCGGGGCAACCGCTTTGCCATCCGCATCCGTGGCGTGGCTCCGAACGCCCTGGCGCAGGCGCAGGCGGTCCTCGAGGTGCTGGAGGGGCGGGGGGCGCCGAACGGTTTCGGTCCGCAGCGCTTTGGCCTGAGGCGGAGCAACCACCTCCTGGGGCGCGCCATGGTGCGGCGGGATTGGCCCGCCTTTTGCGACGCCCTCCTCGGCGACCCGCGAGCCGACGACCCGGAGGAGGCCCGGGAAGCGCGGGAGGCCTATGCACGGGGCGACCTGCGCCGGGCGCTGGACCTGTGGCCGCGATACCTCCGCGAGGAGCACGAGGTGCTGGAGGCGCTGGCCGGCGGTGCCACCTGCGAGGCGGCGGTTGGTGCCATGCCCCGTGGGCTGCGCAGGCTCTTTGGCGCGGCGTACCAGGCCTACCTGTTCAACCTGCTCCTGGACGAGCGGCTGCCGGCCATCGACCGGCTGGAGCGCGGCGACCTGGCCATCCTCCACGCCAAGGGCGCATTCTTTCTCGTCGAGGACCCCAGCGCCGAGCAGCCGCGCGCCGATCGGTTGGAGATCAGCCCCAGCGGGCCGCTGTACGGGTTCAAGGTGCGCCTGGCGCGGGAGGAGGTCGGCGATCGCGAGCACGGCCTGCTGCGCAGCGAGGGGCTGCGCCTGGACGATTTCCGCAAGACCCGGGGCGCCCACATGGTCGGCGAGCGCCGGCCGTTCCGCGTGCCGCTGGAAGAGGTCGGGGCAGAGCAGGAGGGCAGCGATCTGCTCTTGCGCTTCACGCTGCCCTCCGGGGCCTATGCGACGAACGTTCTCCGGGAGGTCACCAAGACGGACGTGGCCTGACCGGCGTCTGCCCCCGCGCTACGAGGCGGGCGCGAGGAGGGGACGGAGCGCATCCTCGAGATCCGGGCGGCCCAGCTCCTGGAGCGAATAGGTCAACCGCAGCATCGGCTTGTTCGCCTGCAAGAGGCGCCCGAGGTCGATCGGCGTGGCCACCAGCACCACGTCGCAGGGCGTGGCCTCGATGGTCTCGCGCAGCTCCCGCACCTGCTGCTCGCCGTACCCCATGGCCGGCAGGATGGGGCCCATGTGGCCGTACTGGGCGTACACCCTGGCGATGGACCCCACTGCGTAGGGCCGCGGATCCACGATCTCGCCGGCCCCATAGCGCCGCGCCGCCACCAGCCCTGCGCCGTAGGCCATTCCGCCGTGGGTCAGGGTCGGCCCGTCCTCGACGACCAGCACCCGCTTGCCCTGGACGGCGGCGGGGTCGGCGATGGCGATCGGCGAGGCGGCCTCGACGACCATGGCCCCCGGGTTCACCCGGCGGACGTTCTCGCGCACCTCGAGGACCGCGTCCGGCTCGGCGGTGTCCACCTTGTTCACCACCACCACGTCGGCCATGCGCACGTTGGCCTCGCCGGGGTGATGGCTGACCTCGTGGCCGGCCCGATGGGGGTCCACCACCACAATGTGCAGGTTGGGCCGGTAGAAGGGCAGGTCGTTGTTGCCGCCATCCCACACGATGACGTCGGCTTCTTTTTCGGCCGAGGCCAGGATCTGGCCATAGTCGACGCCGGCATAGACCACGGTGTCCCGCTCGATGTGCGGCTCGTACTCTTCGCGCTCCTCGATGGTGACCTCGTGGCGTTCCAGGTCGTCGTACGAGGCGAAACGCTGGCAGGCCTGGGCGGCCAGGTCGCCGTAGGGCATGGGGTGGCGGATGACCACCACGCGCTTGCCTGCCCCGCGCAAGATGTCCACCACCCGCCGGGTCGTCTGCGACTTGCCGGCGCCGGTGCGCGCCGCGCACACCGAGATCACGGGTACCCGCGACGTTAGCATGGTGCCATCGGGGCCCTGGAGGACGAAATCGGGCCCGGCGGCCAGCACCCGGGAGGCCAGGTGCATCACGTACTCGTGGGAGACGTCGCTGTAGGCCAGCACCGCCTGCTGCACCCGTTCCCGGTCGATGATCGCCTCGAGTTCCTCTTCCGGGTAGATCGAGATCCCCTCGGGATACAGCGACCCGGCCAACTCCGGAGGATACATCCGCCCGGCGATGTTGGGGATCTGCTGGGCGGTGAACGCCACCACCTCATACGCTGCGTTGTCCCGGTAAAAGACATTAAAGTTGTGAAAGTCGCGGCCCGCAGCCCCCATGATCAGTACGCGGATTCGCTCCATCGTGCTCCCCTTTCTGTGGATGATGTGTGCACGCGGGTAACACAGAACTCGCCGGGAGCGCAGGGCTCCCGGCGAGTACGTATCATGCGGCTAGCGGTTGGCGCGCGGTGAGACACCCTCGTCCGGTCGGCCGATGCGGGCGATCCGGGCCAGGATCACGCCAAACTCGTACAGGATGTAGAGCGGGACCATGACGATCATCATGTTCACCGGGTCGGGCGTCGGCGTTACCACTGCGGCGACGATGGCACAGACCAGGACCGCATACTTGCGGAAGCGCGATAGCTGCCGGGCGGTCACCAGGTCCAGCTTGGCCAGGATGAACAGCAAGAGGGGCGTCTGGAAGACCATCCCCATCCAGAACATCATTCGAGTGACGAAACTGATGTAATTGTCCAGCGTCCACTGCTGCTCGACGATATCGCTGAGAAAGGTGGACATGAAGCCAATGGCCGCGGGTAACATGATCAGCGTGGCAAAGGCGACACCACCCGCGAAAAAGAGTGCCACGCCTGGGAGCGAGGTCAAGAGGTAGCGCCGCTCGTTGGGCAGCATGCCGGGCAGCAAAAAGGCCACCACCTGGTACACGATCATCGGCATGGCCAGCACCGCGCCGCCGATCAGGGCGACGCGAAAGTAGACGAGGTACGCTTCGGCAGGCCCCAGGGTCTGCGGGGGGAACGGCAGCGGCACGAGCAAGAGTTCGAGCCCCTGCTTGGCAAAAGCGATGCTGATGGCCGTCCCCACGGCCAGTGCGATGGCGGAGCGGATCAGGCGGGTGCGCAACTCGAGCAGGTGCTCCAAGAGTGGCAGCTCCCTATCGCTGGCGGAGGTGTTCTGGGTGAGCGTCTCGTCTGCCATAGGGGTCACCCTTCCTTGCGCGAGGCGTCTAGGTCATCCGTCGCTTCGTCCGCCCCATCGAGGCTGAACTCAAAGCCAAAGCTTGGGATGGGGGCGTTCAGGCCCGAGTCATCGTCCTCCTGGTCACCGTCCTGGCGCGCGACGTCGTCCGCGGCCACCGGCTCGGCGACCTCGGCTGCGGCGGGTTCCTCCGCCTGTGCATCAGCGTCCGGGTCGTCGGGCACCGCCTCGGCGGCGGGGGCGACGACCGTGGGGGCATCGGGCACAGGCTCTTCGGCCGCCGCCGGCTCGGGCACGGACGGCACACTGGGCGCCTCCGGCTGCTGTGAAGCGGCTGGCTGTGCAAAAGCCGGCTCTGCAGGGACCGGCTCCGATTCCTCGGATGCCTGCTCCGGCTCGGCAAAGGCGAACGCGCTCCCCAGGATGTCGGAGAGGTCCTCGGGCTCTGGAACATACGGGGCCACGGGCTCGGGCACTGTCTCCTCAGCAGGAGTCTGTTCCGCAGATACCTGATCCGCCGATTCGGCCGTTGCCGGTTCCGGCGCGTTGGTGGTCGGCGCCTCCTCCTGCTGGGCATCACCCGAACCGGCCTGGTCGCGCTCGGCCGCCTGCATGGCAGCGATGCTGGCCGGCGTGGGCGCCGGCGAACCCTGGCCCACAGGGCGCGGGGTCGCAGCAGTGGATGGGGAAGCGGGCTTGGCGGCAGAGGGTGCCGGCACTCGGGTGCCTGTGGTTGCAGTGGTGCTGCCGGCCGCCGGCTTGGCCTCCGCCGGCTTGTCGTCAAGGACCGCCGTCTCGTCCTCGAGCATCTCGAACGTAAAGGCTTCGCGGAACTCGCGGGTCATCTCATCGCTGACGGCGCGGAACTGGCGCAAGAAACGGCCAGCATCCGCGGCGAACTTGACCATGCGCTCGGGGCCCACGGCGATCATCGCAATGACGAGGATGACCAGGATCTCACCGATCCCGATGCCAAAAATGTCCATGCGTCAGGGCTCCTCCTAGGACTCGGTATGGGGATTCCCGGAGCTCCCGGCCTCGTCTGCACGCGGTGTGGGCGGTGCAGCCGCCGAGGCCTCTTGGGCGAACTCCCGGCGCTTGGCGACCAACGTGCCCAGCACGCCGTTCACAAAGCGCCCGGAACTGTCGCTGCCAAACAACTTGGCCAGCTCGACCGCCTCGTTGATCACCACCTTGGCGGGGGTGCCGCCCGAGAAGAGCACCTCAAAGGCCGCCATACGCAGGATGTTGCGGTCGGTGATCGCCATCTGGGTAATGGGCCATTCCGGCGCGATGCGCTGGAGGATGCGGTCTAGCACTTCACGGTGCTGCAACACGCCGTGGGCCAGATCCCGACAGAATGCCTCCCCCTCAGAAGGGAGCTCGTCCTCCTGCAGGCGCATGTAGATGGCGTACGAAGGATCGTGTCCTACGCTATCGATTTCGAAAAGGGCTTGGAAGGCTGCTATTCTCGCGCGACGCCTGACCTTCAACGACTATCTCCGCTACTCGTCTGACTCCTCAGGGACCTTGCGCTCCACGTCTTCCACCCGCACGTTGATGGCCAGCACCGGCATTCCCACCATCTCGGTGATGGCGCGGGCCACGCGCGACTGGATCTCTCGCCCCAGCTCGAGCACGTTCACGTCCTGCTCCACCACGATGGCCAGGTCGATCGACACGGCGTCATCGGTAACCCCCACCCGGACGCCATCGGCCGTACCCTTGCCGCGGAACAGGCGATCCATGCCGCTGGAGATATCCCGCGACATGTGCTTGACCCCGGGCACCGACAGCGTCGTGAGCCGCGCAATGGTAGCCAAAACCTGGGGGGATATCTTGACGGTTCCCAACCTGTCGTCCATACCCGATGGGCCTCCGCAGGGACTCTGTCCTAGTTGCACAAGGGGGCCGCAAGAACGTCCTCATGCGGCCCCCTGGATCCATGTTCTGGCACGATGTCAGCCCGCGGCTTCGGTCTCGATGACCTCCTCACCGCGATACCTCCCACAATTCGGGCACACCGTGTGAGGCAGCCGCTTGGCCCGACAGGAGGGGCACGTTACCAGGTGCGGTGCGCTCAGTGCATCGTGGCTGCGACGCCTGCGAGCGCGCCCCTTGGAGATCTTTCTTTTCGGGAGAGGAGTCATCTGTATATCCTTTCGGGCCTTATTGGCTATCCGTATCCAGCAGCTGTTTGAGGATTTCCAGCCTGGGGTCCACGTTATCGATCTTGCAGTCACAGGGGCCCAGGTTCAGGTTCTTGCCACACTGGGGGCAGATGCCCTTGCAGTCTTGGCGACAGAGCGCCGTCGTGGCCTCCATGACGATGTACTGCCGCACCACCTCGCTGATATCCAGGATGTGGCGCTCGTTGATCACGAGTTCCGGTGTCGATTCGTCGGTGGGAATCTGCGCGCCGGTCTCGATGTCGATGGAGGGGACATACTCCTCCTCGAACTCGATCCGCACCGCGCTCTCGACGGGTTCCAGGCACCGACGACACTCTTCGGTCACCACGGCCTCGGCAAAGCCGGCGGCCAGGATGCCATCCTCGGTCCGAACCAGGGTCAATTCGCCACACACGGGCACCGGCCCCGGGTTGTGTTCATCTAGATCATACAGTTCGCCATCGATAATGAGCCCGCGAGACGCCCCGACGCTTTCCTTGAGCAACTGCGCTACATTGTAAAGCATCGCTACACCTCAACTAGACACTAGTGCGCCGTTGATTATAGCCTGGCGCCAGAGAGGTGTCAAAAAGAGGGGCGCGCGGCGCTCGAGCCGCCGTACCGGCGCATCAGCCGCCCTCGCCGGCGTACTCGTCCGGATCCACGTAGGCCTCATCCTCCGTTGGGTACGCCTCGTCCTCGGCATAGCCCTCGGCGCCCGCCTCGGGGTCCGCCTCGGCATAGTCGTCGGGTCCCTGGCCGTTGTCCGCAGAGTACTCGGCGCGGCGCTGGTCCAGGAGCGCCAGGCCGTTACGCACCGTGCTGAGCAGATCGGCGGCCGACCTGCCCAGTTCCTTGAGCTGCGACGCGGCATACTCGTCGGCGCCGGCCCGAACGTGCTCCGCCTCCTGCCACGCCTGATCGATGATCCGTTGCGCCTGCCGCTCGGCCCGCTCGCGCAGCCCGTACTGATCCAACTGGCTGGCGGCATCCTCGTTGGCCTGCAAGAGGATCTGCTTGGCCTCTTCCTGCGCGCGCGCGATGAACTGGTCTCGCGCCCGCTGCAACTCCTGCGCCTGCTGGATCTCTCGGGGAACGCTTACCCGCATCTGCTCGACGATGCTAAAGAACCGCTCCTCGTCCACCATCACCTTGTTGGTGAGCGGCACCCGCCAGCCCTTTTCGACCAGCTCCACGAGTCGATCCAAGAGTTGTTCAATGTCGATCTTGATCACCCCTTTCGCTGGCGATCTAGGGGGAGGGACGCTACCACCTATCGGCGGACGCTAGCGCCCAGGCACCGCCGGACCCAACCGGCTCACGAGGGCTTCCGACACCACTGCCGGCACGAACTGCTCCAGGGGACCACCCCCCATGGCCACTTCTTTGACCACGGTGGAGCTGATGAACGCATGGTCCAGGCTGGTCATCAGGCAGATGATTTCCACGTTCGGCGCCAGTTGTTGGTTCGTCATGGCGGTCTGGTATTCGAGTTCAAAGTCGTACATGGCGCGAAGGCCCCGCACGATCACGCGGGAGTTGACGCTGCGGACAAAGTCCACCGTCAGCCCGCCGTAGCTCATGACGCGGACGTTGGGCACGTCGCCCAGGGCCTCGGTGGCCAGGGCCACCCGTTCGGCCGTAGAGAAGAGCAAGTTTTTCTGCGGTCGATCATAAACGGCCAGGATGAGCTCGTCAAATAGCCGCGCGGCCCGCAGGGTGATATCGATGTGGCCAAAGTGAATGGGGTCGAAACTACCAGGATATACTGCGATGCGCATAGGTGCTCCTCCACCATGGAAACAATGCGCACCGGCCCCTCACGAGACGGGTCGCCGCGCGGCTGACCGACTGTCTATGAGGCGGATTCTGCGGAAGCCCAGAAATGGCGAACGCTGAGGGCCAGGTTGCGGTGCTCCTCTCGGCCGAGGTCGGGGTCCTCCTCAAAGAGCCGCAGGGCTGCGCCGCGCGCCTGCTCGAGCACCGCCGTGTCGCTGAGCTGCGCCACCTTGAGGCTGGGCAACCCGTGCTGGCGCACACCGAAAAAGTCGCCGGGGCCCCGCATCCGGAGGTCCTCCTCGGCCAGGGCAAAGCCATCCGCCGTGTTCTCCATGATGCGCAGCCGCTCGAGGGCGGCCACGGACGAGTCGTCGGAGAGGAGGATGCAGTACGAGCGCTCGTCGCCCCGGCCCACCCGGCCACGCAGCTGATGGAGCTGGGCCAACCCAAAGCGCCCGGCGCTCTCCACCAGCATCACCGTGGCGTTGGGGATGTCGATGCCCACCTCGATGACCGACGTGGACACCAGGATGTCCATCTCCCGTCGCCGGAAGGCGGCCATCACCTCGTCTTTCTCGTCCGCCGACATGCGCCCGTGGACGAGCCCCAGGCGCAGGTGCCGAAAGATGGTCTCCTGCAGCCGGCGGTGCTCGGAGACGGCCGCCTTGCCCGGCACCTCGTCGGACTCTTCGATGAGCGGGCAGACGACGAACGCCTGGCAGCCCTGCTCGACCTGGGCGTTCACAAAGGCATAGATCCGTTCGCGGTTGCTGTCGTCTCGCACCGCCGTGATGATCGGCTGGCGGCCGGCGGGCATCTCGTCGAGGACAGAGACATCCAGGTCGCCGTATACCGTCATGGCCAGCGACCGGGGGATCGGCGTGGCGCTCATGGCCAGGACGTGGGGCCGCGCGGCGCCCCGCTCGGCGAGCGCCGCCCGCTGGGTGACACCAAAGCGGTGCTGCTCGTCCACCACGACGAGGCCCAACCGGGGCATCGACACGGTATCCTGGATCAGGGCATGGGTGCCGATCAGCACGTCGATCTCGCCCGCCTCGGCCTGGTCGTGGATGCGGGCCTTTTCCGGCGCCGGCAGGCTGCCGGTGAGCAGCGCGCAGCGAACGTCGGAGAACGGCTCCAGGAGGGCGCGGATCGTCCGGTCGTGCTGCTCAGCCAGGAGGCCCGTGGGGGCCATAACGGCCGCCTGGTAGCCGTTCCGCACGGCGGCCAGCAGCGCCGCCACGGCGACCACCGTTTTCCCCGAGCCGACGTCGCCCTGCAAGAGGCGGCGCATGGGCGTCGGCCGCTCCAGGTCGGCGAGGATGTCGCGGATCACCCGCTCCTGGGCGCCCGTCAGGGCAAAGGGCAGCGACGCGACAAAAGCGTCCAGGTCCAGCCGGGAGGCATCCAGCGGGAGGCCCTCTTGCTCGCGCCACAGGCTGCGCTGACCCAGGACGCCCAGCTGCAGCAGGAGGAACTCGTCAAAGCAGAGCCGCCGACGCGCCTCCTGGAGCGCCTCGGTGCTTTCGGGAAAGTGGATCTGCTCGAGCGCCTTGCCGAGGCCCATGAGCCCCTGCTCCTCGCGGATGGCTGCGGGCAGGGGATCCACAATGCGGGGCGTCCAGTAATCGAGGGTATCTTTGATCAGCCCGCGCATGCGGCGCGCGCCGATGCCGCGAGTCAGCGCATAGACGGGCACCAGCCGCCCGGTGTGCAGCAGTTCGCGCTGCAGCGGCTCCCACTCGGGGTTGTTCAGGACCAGCCGCCCGAGGTACTGATCCACCCGGCCGGAGAGGACCACCTCGTTGCCGGCGCGGAAGCGCTGGGCCATGTACCACGGGCCAAAGAACCGCGCCTCCACGACGCCGGTGCCATCGCTGAGGGAGACGCTGACGCCCCGCTGCCCGGAGCGCGCCCGCCAGGTCTTGGCCGAGCGCACCGTACCCACCACGGTGACCTCGTCGCCCAGGCGGAGGCGGTTGACCGTCTGCAGGCGGCTATAGTCGTCGTAGCGCCGCGGGAAGTGGTAGATCAGGTCCTTGATGGTGTGCAGCCCGAGGCGGGCGAGCCGCTCCTGGTAGACGTTGCTCACGCCCTTGATGGCGGTCACCGGGGATTCGAGGGTCAACTCCTCCCCTTTCCGCGCGGTGCTCCGTTTGGGCGGCGCGGAGCGGGAAGCCGGCCGCGGGCGCCGAGCATCGGGAGCCGGGGGCGGGGACTCGGAGATCCGGTGCCGGGCGGGGGTTCCTTCCGCCGGACCGTCTGGACGGCTCGACGCCGCCGCGGGGCGCTCGGCGCGGGGAGCCGCGGTGTTGGCGTCGCGCGCCCGTGCGAGCGCCTGGGTGATGGCCCGGCGCCGCTCGTCAGGCGCCATGCGGGCGTAGCCTTCCAGGCCCCGCAGAATGGCGTCGGCGGCCGGCGCGACCTGTCCATCGCTGCCGCTCTCGGCGGCCTGCTCGCGCCAGTAACCGAGGAACCGCGACAGCCCACCGATCACCGCACGGTCGGTAAAGCCCTGCTCTTGTTCCAGGAGCAGGATGCGCGTCAGTTTGTCATAGAGTGCCGTCATGGGCCTATTCGTCAGTCGATCGTGCGCCGCTGTGGGATGAATCGGGGCCAGGGAGCGAGGCGCCTACGCCCCGCCCTCGACCACCACGACGCCCAGCGCCTTGTGCCCCAGGAGTGAGGCGACGCTCGGCCCGTAGATGTGTTCCTCGGGACCCTGCACCTCCAGGTTCTCGACGAGGAGTTCGCGGAGCTCCTTGGCCTCGGGCACCAGCCCGCTATGCCACAGCACGAGGCGCTTGAGGATCAGAAACTCGGCGACGAACTCGACCAGGCGCTCCAGGGCCGTGCCCTTGTTGCGCATGCGGAACTGGGGGCCGATGACGCCGTCCTCCATCACAAAGAGCGGCTTGCCGCCACCTGAGGGGGGGAGCGGCTGTTCGCTGTACTTGAGCGCGCCGCTGCGCTTGAGCACCCCCACGCTATCCACGAAAAAGGCCAGGTATGTGTGGGGCACCGTGCCGCGCACGCGCCGAATGACCTCCGGGCCGTCGGCGCCGGCCTTCGCGGCCCGCGCCGCCTCGACCACGATGGCGCCCATGGCGGCGGACATGAACGTCGAATCGATCACCTCGATCCGCGCGCCGCCCAGAATGGTAGCAGCAGCCTCGTTCGCGGGGCGGTAGGTGTTGCACGGAAAGGTCGCCGTATGGATGGAGACGATGTCATCGGCCTCGCGGGAGAGCCGCGAGTACACATCGCGAAAGGCGCGGGAGGGCGGACAGACCACCTGGGGCAACTGCTGGTCTCGCAGGGTCGCCTCGTGAAAGGCCGGCGTGCGCATATCGGCGCTATCGACGACCATCGCGTCGCCCAGCCGCACCTGGAGCGGCACGACGATGATCCCCAGTTCCTCGGCGACCTCAGGGTCCACCTCGGCCGCGCTATCGGTCACGATCCTGACCTGCCCCATGCCCTGCTTCCTTCCCGCTCTTGTCCTACTCGGCCGAGATCACATAGTGATAGTGCGCCTGACCGCCATCGAGCACTTCGATCTCGAGCGCCGGGTAGCGGTTGCGCATCGCATCGGCGAGCGCCTCGGCATCCTCCACGGCAACGTCCTGGCCGTAGTAGATGGTGAGGATCTCACACTCGGCGGCGTCCACCCACTCCAGGAGCTGGCCGACGACGTCATCCTCCCGCTCGCCGGCCGTCACCAGGTCGCCGTTCAGGAGCCCGATGATCTGCCCCTCGCGCACCGAGAGGCCGTTCACCTGCGCCGAGCGCACCGCCCGGGTAATCTCGATCGTCTGCACGTGGCTGGCAGCATCCTGCATCAGCGCCACGTTCTCCTCGAGCGCCGCCTGATAGTTGAACGCCAGGAGGGCCGCGATCCCTTCGGGGACGGTGCGCGTCGGCACCACCTCCACGCGCTTCTCGGCCAGTTCCTGGGCCTGCCGGGCGGCGAGGATGATGTTCGAGTTGTTCGGCAGGATGATGACCTCATCGGACGGCACGCGCTCGATGGCCTGCAGGAGGTCCTGGGTGGAGGGGTTCATCGTCTGCCCGCCGGAGACGATGGCGCTCACCCCGATCGACTCGAGCACCCGCGAGAGGCCCTCGCCCGAAGCCACGGCAATGATGGAGACGGCCGACATCTCTTCGGGCAACGACAGGCCGCCGCCGTTGCGCGAGGGATCCACCGTCGACTGCGCCTTGGCCACAAAGGCTTCGTACTGCAGCTGCATGTTCTCCACGATGACGGCAGTCACCTGGCCCTGGCTCACGCCATAGTCTAGCGCCTGTCCCGGCGTGTCGCAATGCACGTGCACCTTGACGGTGCTCGCGTCGCCCACCACCAGCACCGAGTCGCCCATGGTGGCGATGCGATCGCGGATGCCGTCCACATCCAACCCACTGCCCTGGATGATGAACTGCACGTCATAGTTGTACTGCTCGTCCTCGCCGTGCTCGGCGTGTACGGCGGTAGCCAGGGGAGTAGCCTTCATATCGACGCGCTCGCCGTGCACATACCGCAGTGCTCCCTCCAACAGGATGACCAGGCCCTGGCCACCGGAATCCACCACGCCCGCCTCGGCCAGGACGGGCAACAAACTCGGCGTCCTCTCCAGCGAGTGGCGCGCCTCGACGAGGGCCGCCTCCAGGGTGCCCGCCACAGTGGCCCCGCCCTCGGCGGCCTGCGCCGCGGCCTCCGCCGCATCGCGAGCCACCGTCAGCATGGTGCCCTCCACTGGCTTCATGACGCCCTTGTAGGCGGTGGACGCACCCTCCTGCAGGGCCCGGGCCAGATCCTCCGCGCCGACATCGCGTTTGCCGTCCAGGGCGCGGGCGATGCCCCGCAGCACCTGAGAGAGGATCACCCCCGAGTTGCCGCGCGCGCCCATCAGGGCGCCGTCGGCGATCACCCGGGCCGCTTGCGCCACCGCGGCGAACTCGATCGCATCCACCTCGTCCAGCGCGGCGCGCATGGTCAGCGACATGTTGGTGCCGGTGTCGCCGTCGGGCACCGGAAAGACGTTCAGCGAGTTCACCAGGTCCACATGGGCATCCAGCCAGGCGCTTGCCGAGCGCAGCGCATCGAGAAACGCGGGGCTGGAGCACGAGTCCCCGGGGGAACCGGGCGCGGCGCTCGGAGGGGTACTGGCGGCGGGCGAGTTCCCGGGGGACGTGGGTGTTTTCATGGGTGGTATCTTGGCGTCCTGGTTGGTCTTTTCCTTGCTGCGATGGGCGACGGATGGCTCGGTCAAATCACGATCCTCCGCGAGACGAACCGGGCACAGCGGCCTAGTCCCTATCACTAATGCGCAACCCCTGCACGTGGATGTTCACCTCGGCCACAGGCATGCCGAGCGCCCGCTCGACGGCGAACGTCACGCTCTCCATCATGTTGTGGGCCACCTCGGAGATCCGCGTGCCATACTCTATAACCACATACAGGTCGATGACGATACGGTCATCGACGACGCCCACCACGACGCCGCGGTGCGAGTTCTCGACCTGGAGAATCTCGGCGATCCCGTCCTTGAGCGTGGTAGCCGACATGCCCACCACGCCGTAGCAGCTGAGGACCGCCTCACTGGCGATGCTGGCAATGGCTTTCGGGGAAATCTCGATTTTGCCGATGGGAGAATCCGCGTGCATGCCATGTCTCCTCGTAGCCGGGTCCGGAACGATCGCGTTGCAGCGGCCGAGGGCTCGCCTCGTGGCCGGTTTGCGTATGCGTACGGTGTATGGTATCATAATCGTCGCTTTGAGGCTAATCCTGCGGGCGGGCTTGTTTCCGCCCGCCGGCCATGTGAGGTGGTAGGGAAATGGCAACCTGCGAAATGTGCGGCAAAAAGCCGCAGTTCGGGCACAACGTCAGCTTTTCCAAGAGGCGCACCAACCGCATGTGGCGGCCGAACGTCCAGACTACCACTATCATGGTGGAGGGCCGCCCGAAGAAGGTGACCGTGTGCGCCCGGTGCTTGCGCACCCTGAACAAGGCGTAACGAGGCGCCCGCTCTAGCGGCGCCAGGCCAACGAAAAGCCAGCCTGTAGTGGGCTGGCCTTTTGTTGTTTCGGGCGCAGGGCGGCCTGGATGCTACCCCACCAGCGCTCGCAGCTCCGACAGGGCGCCCGCCACCCCGTTGGGGCTGGCAAACACGGCGGACCCCATCACCAGGACGTCGGCGCCGGCCTCCACCACCCGGCAGATCGTCTCGGCGTTCACCCCGCCGTCCACCTCGATGTGGCATTCCAGCCCCCGCTCGTCGATCATGGCCCGCAGGCGCCGCACCTTGTCCAGCGTGGCGGGAATCAGTTCCTGCCCGCCAAACCCGGGGTTCACCGTCATCACCAGCACCGTGTCCACTTCCGCGAGCACCTCCTCGAGGGTAACCAGGGGCGTCGCCGGGTTCAGGGTGACGGCCGGCAGCGCGCCGGCCTCGCGGATCTGCTGCAGCGTGCGGTGCAGGTGGGGGCAGGTCTCCACATGGACGGTGATGAGGCTTGCGCCGGCCTCGGCAAAGGCGTCGATGTAGCGCTCGGGCTGCTCGATCATCAGGTGCACGTGGAGCGGCAGGGTGGTAACGGGGCGCAGGGCCCGCACCACCAGCGGCCCAATGGTGATGTTGGGGACGAAATGGCCGTCCATCACGTCGACGTGCAGCAGATCGGCGCCGGCCGCCTCGGCCTCGCGGACGTGCTCGCCCAGGCGGGAGAAATCGGCGGACAGGATCGAGGGAGCCAGGAGCACCGGGCGGGCGGCAGCGTGGTTGCAGGTCATGTCTCTCCGTTCTGGCGTTGAGCCGGCTGGGCGGAACGCAACTGCCCGCAACCGGCGCGGATTTCGCTCCCCCGCGAGATCCTCACGGTGGTCTCGACGCCGCCGCGCACCAGCGCGTCGCGGAAGCGCAGCACCTGGGCGGTGGGCGCGGGCTGCAGGTCGCAGCCCGGGGTGGCGTTCAGGGGGATCAGGTTCACGTGGCACAGCCTGCCGCGCAAGCGCGCGACCAGCGCCTCGGCCTGGGAGACGGCGTCGTTCACGCCATCGATCAGGACGTACTCGAACGTCGGGCGCCGGCCCGTGCGCTCGGCGTAGCGGGCCACGGCGTCCAGGAGGTCCTCGATGGGGTAGCGGCGGTTGATGGGCACCAGCCGGTCGCGCAGGGCGTTGTCGGGCGCGTGCAGCGAGATCGCCAGCCCCACCCCAGAGCCCTCGGCGGCCAACCGCTCGATGCCGGGGACGATGCCCGACGTGGAGATGGTAAAGCGTCGCATGCCCAGGCCCATCCCGCGGTGCAGGTTGGTGATGGCGGTCCACACCGCGTCATAGTTCAGCAGGGGCTCGCCCATGCCCATCAGAACCACGTTGGTCAGCGTGCGCCCCTCGCCGGCCAGGGTGCGGGCCACGTGGAGCACCTGGGCACTGATCTCGTCGGCGCCCAGGTCGCGCACCAGGCCCCCCTGACCCGTGGCGCAGAACTCGCAGCCCACGGCGCAGCCGATCTGCGAGGAGACGCAGACCGTGTTGCGGTCCTCGTAGCGCATCAGGACCGTCTCGAACGACTGCCCATCCGCCGTCTGGAAGAGGATCTTGTCCGTCAGGCCGTCGTCCGCGGCCTGGAGGCCGGCGACCTCCAGGCGCGTGATATCGGTCTCCTCCAGAAGGCGCCGGCGGAGGGCCCGGGGGATGTTGGTCATCTCCTCGGGCGAGGTGGCCAGGCGACGGTACAGCCACTGCCAGACCTGCTCCGCCCGAAAGCGCGGCTCTCCCCAAGACACCAAGAGCGCCTGCAGCCCCTCGTACGTCAGGGCCAGCAGGCTTACTCGCT
>JAAZBQ010000835.1 GCA_012513725.1 Chloroflexota bacterium | reverse complement strand
GGCCACGACCTCGGCGAACGCCTCCCGGGCCAGGGGGTGAAAGTCCACGTGCTTGCTCAGGCGCTTGGGGTCGTGGACGTCGATCTCCTCCGGGGCCACGTTCAGGTCGCCGAGCCAGATCAGCGGATCCGTCGGCGCGTAGCGCCGGTCCAGATAGGCGCGCACCCGGCGCAGCCACTCTAGCTTGTAAGCAAAATGCGGCGACTCTACGTCGCGCCCTTGGGGGACGTAGGTGTTCACGATGGGCACGCCATCCACCACGGCGTGGACTAACCGCGCCTCGTCGGGCTCGCCGTCGTCGTCCAGCCCATAGGAGACGTCCTCCGGCGGCGATTTCGTAACGAGGGCCACCCCGGCGTGGGACTTTTGGCCGCGAAAGGCGACGTGGTAGCCGGCGGCGACCAGCGGCTCGGCGGGAAAGTCGTCGTCCTGCACCTTGGTCTCCTGGATGGCGAGGACGTCGGGCTGCTCTCGGCCGAGCCACTCGATGATCTGGTCCAGCCGGGCGCGGATTGAGTTGGCGTTCAAGGTGGCGATGACCATGCTCACAGAGCGCGCTCCTTTCGTGATGGTGTGCCGGGGCATTATAGTCGCCCGCGGCCGGGTTTGCAGGCGGTGAGCCAGGGCAAGGCGGCCTTCCGCCGTTGTGCTCCCCTACTGGACCGGTTGGCGGTATCTCTCCTGTGCGATTGTCGTGGGCTCGCCGGCGACGCTATAATCCGCCACAGGCCCGATCCGTCCGCCACCACAAGGAGCACAACCCGATGAGCAGTCCGCGCCAAGTCGTTGACGCCCTCTTGCGCTGCCAGCCCGCCGAGCGCGTGGCCCTCCGCGAATCGCCCTGGGCCGACACCATCTCCGCCTGGGTGCAGCAGGGATACCCCACCCGCAAGATGTTCAAGCAGGCCGGTGAGGAGCGCTGGAACCCGGTCGACGGGCGGATGGTGCCCGTCGAGACCGCCGGCGAGTACGACGAGCCGGTGCCCGCCTGGGAGCATTTCGGCTTTGACATGGTCGGCGTGGGGCCGGCGTTCGACATCATGCCCCTCCGCGGCTATGAGGCGCTGGAGGCCGAGACGGACGAGTGGACCATCAAGCGGAACGGCGCCGGCGCCGCCCTCAAGTACTGGAAGCACAAATCGGGGACGCCGGAACACATCGACTTTCAGATGACCAGCCGCGAGATCTGGGAGCGGGACTACCGTCCCCACCTCCTGGAACTCGACCCTCTGCGGGTGGATATCGAGAAAGGTATCGAGAGCCTGACCACGGCCCGGGAGGCCGGCGTGTGGACCCACTATGGGCACATGTTCGTGTGGGAGTTGATGCGCCAGTCGATGGGCGACGTCACCCTGTACGAATCCGTGCTCCTCGACCCCGCCTGGGTCCAGGACTATAACCGCGTCTACACCGATTTCTACAAGGCCCACTATACGCTGATGTTCGACAAGATCGGCGTGCCCGACGGGATCTGGATGTACGAGGACCTGGGGTACAAGAACGGGCTGTTCGCCTCGCCTCGGGTGTTCAGGGACCTGATCTTCCCCTACTACCGCGAGCTGATCGACTTTTGGCATGGGTACGATCTGCCTGTGGTGCTGCACACCTGCGGGTCGACCAAGGAGGCGATGCCCCTGATCGTCGATGTGGGGTTTGACGCGCTGAACCCCATGGAGCGCAAGGCCTTGGGCAACGACCCGTTCGTCTATGCGGAGGAGTACGGCGACCGGCTGGCGTTCGTCGGCGGGCTCGATGCCCGAATCCTGGAGACCAACGACCCGGACTATATCGGCCAAGAGGTGGCGGCGTACATCGACGGGATGAAGGAGCGCGGCGCGAGCCTGGTGTTCTGCACCGACCACTCCGTCTCGCCGAACACCCAGTATGCGTCGTACCTCCACGCGGTGCGGGTGTACCGGGAGCACATGATGTACTAGGGTTACCTGGGTTCCGGGCGGTTCGCGCACGAATGGTACGAATGACGGACGAATCCCACGAATAGACGCTTGGGAAGGGATTCGTCCGTCATTCGAGGGATTCGTGTGAAGAAGGCCGGCATTCAGACAGGCGGCGCTCTTGCAGCGCCGCCTACAGCTACCCTTCCACCCACACCGGCGAGACCCAGGCGATTTGGCCGTTCGCCTGGCGCACCTCCGCATAGTAGGAACCACCGCCCTCATCCGTCCACTCCCGCTGGAGCG
>JAAZBQ010000133.1 GCA_012513725.1 Chloroflexota bacterium | reverse complement strand
GGCTGACCATTCGTGACATCGCCGCGCGCGTGGTGCGCTCAGAGCCTACCGTCCAGCGCGATCTGCAGGTCGTGTGTCGCGCGTATCGGCGGTTTCTGCAAAGGTCGTGATGGGTTTGATGGGTTTGATGCCTATGATGCCGTGCCGTCTGCTAGTCTATAGGTAGGGCAACGCCCATCCTCCACAGTACCGATAGCACGTTGCCCGAGACGCCGGATGGGTGGCCCCCCGCCCTCCGGCGTCGTTATGTATCGGGTCTAGCTATCGGGAGGTAGAGCATGTGGGAGCGGGGGAGACGGTGGATCCGCCGGCTGCGGCAGGATCGTCGGGTGGCGTGCCGGCTCGATTGGTACGTGGGCCATGGCAGGTAGACCCTTGCGGCCGTGCGCCCAGCCCGGTTGCCCGGAGGTGGCCACCGTGGGCGGCTACTGCGAGCAGCACGCCAAGGCGCGCCCGCGGCCGCCAGACCAGCGCGAAAGCGCCGCTAAGCGCGGTTATGACCGCAAATGGCGCCGTATCCGGGCCCAGTTCCTGCGCCACAACCCGGTCTGCGAGGACTGCGGGGCGCCGTCTACTGAGGCCCATCACCGTGTAGCGCGGGCCCAGGGCGGCGGTGACCACTGGGATAACCTGATGGCGCTCTGCCACACCTGCCACTCCGCCCGCACGGTGCGGGGGGAGTAGGGGCGTCAAAATCGCTGAGCGCGCCCCAGCGTAGACCGCGACGTTGAGTCACATTTTTTCCTGTACGAGTTGAGGGGATACATGCCGGGGCCGGTACCAAAAGACTCTAAAATACGCCAAAGGCGGAATAAGACAGCCACGCGGGCCGGCATGGTGACAGACAAGCCGGCAAGACAGCGGGCACCGCGGTTGCCCAAGCGCACCGAGGGCCGAGACTGGCACCCGCTCACCCGGGCGTGGTGGAAGGACACCTGGGGGAGCCCGATGGCCGAGGAATACCTCGACGCGGACATTCACGGCCTGTTCATCCTGGCGGAGCTGGTCGACGCCTACTGGTACGAGCCGTCGAAGGAGCTGGCCGGCGAGATCCGGCTGCAGAGGCAGTGCTTCGGGCTGACGCCGGTGGATCGCCGGCGGCTGCAGTGGGAGGTACAGCGGGTGGAGCCCGACAAGCGGCCGCGGCAGGGGCGACTCCCCGAGGCGCCCGAGCCGGCGCCCAAGCGCCAGGCGGATGACCCGCGCAAGATCCTGGAGTTCCCGCGGGAGCAGACGGGATGACGGTCCAGTGCGTGCCGCCCCTGGACACCGAGCCCTGGCCCACGCTGGGGCCGCAGGTATGCGAGTTCATCGAGACGTACCTGGTGTTCGGTCCGGGCGACCTGCGCGGCGAGCCGGCCCGCCTGGACGCAGAGAAGCGCGCCCTGATCTACCGGATGTACGAGGTGTATCCCCAGGGCCACGAGTGGGAGGGGCGCCGGCGCTTCAAGCGGGTGGCCATCTCCCTGCGCAAGGGCTCGGCAAAGACCGAGTTCGCGGCGTGGATCGCGGCGTGCGAGCTGCACCCGGACGGGCCGGTGCGCTGCGACGGCTTTGACGCCCACGGGGATCCGGTCGGGGTGGGGGTGGTCGATCCCTACATCCCGATGATCGCCTATACGGAAGAGCAGAGTGACGAGCTGGCCTACGGGGCGCTGCGGGTGATCCTGATGTACTCACAGCTGTCGGGCGACTTTGATATCGGGCTCGAGCGGATCATGCGGATCGGCGGGGACGGCAAAGCGGTGAGCCTGGCCGGTACGCCGAACGCGCGGGACGGCGCCCGTACCACGTTCCAGCACTTTGACGAGACCCACCGGTTCACGCTGCCCAAGCTGCAGCAGGCCCACCGGACGATGCTGGCCAACGTGCCCAAGCGGTACATGTCGGATGCCTGGAGCCTGGAGACCACCACGGCGCCGGCGCCGGGCGAGGGCTCGGTGGCGGAGGCGACCTGGGACTATGCGCGGCAGGTGGAGGGGGGCAAGGTTTCCGACTCGCGCCTGTTCTTCTTTCACCGGCAGGACGACGAGGCGACCCGCCTGGAGGACGACGCGGGCGAGCTGGACCTCGCCGCGGTGCGCCGGGCGGTGCTGGAGGCCTCGGGGCCGGTGGCAGAGTGGTCGGATATCGACGGGATTATCGAGCAGTTCCGGGACCCGACGGCGGACCGGTCGTACCTCGAGAGGGTCTGGCTGAACCGGCTGGTGCGGGCCAGCGAGCGAGCGTTCGACGTGCTGCGCTGGAAGGCGCTGGGCGATCCGGAGCGGCAGATCGCCGAGGGCGAGCTCATCATGCTGGGGTTCGACGGGGCGCGCTACCACGACGCGACGGCGCTGGTGGCGACCCACGTCGTGACCGGGCACCAGTGGCTGGTGGGGCTGTGGGAACAGCCCTACGGCCAGGCGGAATGGGAAGTGCCGGCCGACGAGGTGGACGCGGCGGTGGCGGACATATTCGGCCGCTACGAGGTGTGGCGCATGTACTGCGACCCGCCCTACTGGGAGTCGTACGTGGCGGCCTGGGCGGGGCAGTTCGGGGAGAAGCGGGTGATGGAGTGGTGGACCCGGCGGCCGGTGCCGATGGCGTACGCGATCAAGGCGTACCACAACGCCATCATCGCCGGGGAGCTCTCCCACGACGCGAACCCGCACCTGACGCGGCATGTGGGGAACGCCTGCCGGCGGTACCTGACCCAGCGGGACGACCAGGGGCAGCCCCTCTGGACGATGTACAAGGAGCGGCAGGAGAGCCCGCACAAGATCGACGGGGCGATGGCCGGGGTGCTCTCCTGGGAGGCGCGCTCGGACGCGGTGACCGCAGGGGTGGGCGTGCGCAAGCGCAGCGTCTATGAGGACAGAGGGCTGATGGTCGTATGAGATGGTGGCCGTGGCCGCGGATTCCGGTGTGCCGGAAGGTGATCGTGAACTGCAAGGGCGGGGCCGAGGCGCCAACCTTTGAGGGCGTGCTGTGGGCCCAGCGGGGCGGCTATGTGGTGCTGCGGGAGGCCAAGTTGGTGCGCGGGCAGCACCAGCGGGTGATCCTGGACGGCGAGATTCTGGTGCCCCTGGGCACCGTGGCGTTCATACAGGTGGTCTGAGATGGGATACGTGCAGAGCCCGGGGAGCCTGGCGACGCTGGAGACCGGATGGTGGCCATCGGGCTCCTATGGCGCCCTGCGGCTCTACGATCGCTTTGACCACACCTACGCCGAGATGTACCGCACCCAGCCGAACGTGCGGGTGTGTGTGGATTTCCTGGCGCGGAACATCGCCCAGCTGGGGCTGCACGTCTACCGCCGGGTGGGGGAGACGGACCGGGAGCGGCTGCGGGATCATCCCCTGGCGCGCCTCCTGGCCCGGCCGAACCCCTGGACGACGACGTACCGGCTGATCGAGGCGCTGGTGGCGGACCACGCGGTCTACCACAACGCCTACTGGCTCAAAGTGCGCGGCGAGGACGCCCGAGCGGACTCGGGTGGGCGGGTGGCGCTTCTCAGGGTGCCCCCGCACCTGGTGCAGGTCTCGGCGGGGCTGGTGCCCGTGGGGTACACGATCGCGCTGGGGGCCCGGACGCTCAAGGCCCGGCCGGACGCCGTGGTGCACTATCGCGGCTACAACCCGGACGCTCCCGGGGAGGGGCTCTCGCCGCTGGAGACCTTGCGGCGGATCCTGGCCGAGGAGCACGCCGCGGGGGAGTATCGCGAGAACCTGTGGCAGAACGCCGCGCGGATGAACGGCATTATCGAGCGGCCGGTGGAGGCCACGGATTGGAGCGACACGGCCCGGGAGCGGTTCCAGGCCGAGTTCGAGGCCCTCTACTCGGGGGCGGCGAACTCGGGGAAGATGGCGATCCTCGAGGAGGGGATGAAGTGGCAGGCGATCTCCTTCTCGCCGCGGGACGCAGAGTACCTGGCCGGCAGGAAGCTGACCCGGGAAGAGTGCGCGCGGGCGTACCACATCCCGCTGCCGATGGTCGGGATCCTGGATCACGCGACGTTCTCCAACATCAAGGAGCAGCACAAGAACCTCTACCAGGACTCCCTGGGGCCCTGGCTGGCGATGATCGAGCAGGAGATCACGCTGCAGCTGTTGCCCGAGTTCGGGGACTCGGACGGGGTCTATGTCGAGTTCAACATCGCGGAAAAGCTGCAGGGGTCGTTCGAGGAGCAGACCCAGGCGCTGCAATCGGCGGTGGGGCGGCCGTGGATGACGGCCAACGAGGCCCGGGCGCGGATGAACCTGCCATCGCTGGATGGGGCGGATCGGCTGGTGACGCCCCTGAACGTGCTGATGGGCACCCAGGCCTCGCCCAGGGACTCGGCGCCGCCCAAGGCGGTCACCATCGGCGCCAAGGCCGCGGAAGAGGGATCCGGCGGGGGCGGCGGTGAGGCGCCCGAGCCGGAGGATGCGGAGGGGACGCTGGACGCGAGCCTGCCGGCGGTGCGGGGCCGGCACGAGGCCAAGTGGCGAGAGGTGCTGGAGGAGTTCTTCCGGCGGCAGTGGCGGGTGATCGCCTCCCGGCTGGGCGCGCTGGGGGTGGGGCCTGAGCTCGCGGCGGTGTGGCGGGACCAGGCGCGCTGGGATCGGGAGCTGGCCGCAGACCTGTACGCGCTGTACGTGGCCACGGCGACGGTCTGGGCAAAGTTCGTGGCCCGGGCGCTGGAGGCGGAGGAGGACCTGGTCGAGGAGCTCCTGTACGACTATCTCTCCGAGGCGGCCCGGATCATGGCGGAGAACGTCAACGCGGTGACCCGCCGGGAGGTGGAGGCGGCCCTCGAGGAGGACGATTATGCCGCGGCGACGGAGGGGGTGTTCGACCGGGCGGCCGCAGTGCGGGCGCCGGAGCTGGCCACCACGGCGGTGACCCGGGCCGCGTCGTTCGGGAGCCAGGAGGCGGCCAAGCAGGGCGGGTTCCAGTGGAAGACGTGGGTGGTGCAGAGCACGAACCCCAGGAGCCACCACGCGGCGATGGACGGGGAGACGGTGGCCATCGGCGAGCGGTTCTCGAACGGGCTCTTGTGGCCCGGGGATCCGAGCGCGGGGGCGCCGGCGGAGGAGATCGCGAACTGTCAGTGCGGGCTGCGGTTTTCGCGGTAGGGGAGAGGTAGCGAGATGAAGCACAAGGCGTACCCGATCGCCGAGTTCAAGGCGCTGGACGCAGAGCAGGGCGTGTTCGAGGCGATCGTGTCGGTGTTCGACAACGTCGATCGCTACGGAGACCGGGTCAAGCCGGGGGCCTTTGCGAACACCCTGCGGGAGTGGGAGGCCAAGGGGCGGCCGATCCCGGTGATCTTTTCCCACGACTGGGGGAACCTGGACGCCCACATCGGCAAGGTCCTGGAGGCCCGGGAGACCGAGCGGGGGCTGTACGTCAAGGCGGACCTAGACCTCGAGGAGGACTATGCCCGGCGGGTC
>JAAZBQ010000834.1 GCA_012513725.1 Chloroflexota bacterium | reverse complement strand
GCTCCCGGGCCAGGAGGAGCGCATCGACGAGGTCCTCGACGTACAGGGCGTCGCGCACCTGCATCCCGTCGCCGAAAATGGTGATCGGCTCGCCGGCCAGGGCGCGCAGGAGAAAGTGGGCGATCCAGCCCTGGTCCTCGGTGCCCCACTGGTGGGGGCCATAGATGCAGCTCATGCGAAAGACCACCGTCGGCAGGCCGAACGTGTGAGCGTAATCCGCCACGTACTGGTCGGCGGCGCCCTTGGAGCAACCGTAGGGGCTGCGAAACGCCAGCGGGTGGTCCTCGTCGACGCCCCGGCCGGAAAACGCCGCGTCCACCGGCTCGTAGCGCGTACCGTTGCGCTGCAGCGCGAGGTCCTCCAACTGCCCATAGACCTTGTTCGTCGAGGTGAACAACAGCCCCGGCGGGTCCGGCAGCGCCCGGAGCTCCTCGAGCAGGTTCAGCGTGCCCTGTACGTTCGTCTCCAGGTCGTCCATCGGGTCGTCCAGGCTGGTGGTGACGGCGACCTGGGCCGCCAGGTGGTACACCATGCCCACCCGGCGCACCACGTCGCTCAGGGCATACCGGTCGCGGACGTCGGCCAGGTGCACCTCCAGGAGGACGCCGTGCTGCGCCCGCAGCCAGGCGAGGTTCTCCTCGACGCCCGGCCGCGCCAGGCTGTCGTAGACGATGACGGCCTCGCCGGCGCGGAGCAGCCGATCGGCCAGGTTGGTGCCCACAAAGCCGGCGCCGCCGGTGATCAGCACCGGGTCCTCATCGCGCCGGTGCCGGAGGGTGGGTGTCGCGAGGCCGGCCGCGCGTCGCACGCCGTCGAGCCCCCCGCTGGCCCAGAGGTGGTACAAGGGCTTGGGGCTGCCGGTCTCCGTGCGCAGGCCAAAGTGGTACTCGCGGTCGTCGAGGTGAAAGCCACTGACCGTGGGGAGAGAGGAATCCAGGTCGTCGATCCCGTACCAGTAGACGCGGTCAGCGGGGGCGTCGACGACGTCGATCAGGGCGAGCATCTGGGCTTCGTGTTGATGGCGCCAGGTGGAAGATCCCGTCTCGGTGATCCACACCTCGGCCTCCACGTCGCGCTCGCGCAGTACCCGGCGCACCTCGTCCACCAGGTAGGGCCAGCCCCGCCAGATCGCTTCCCAGGCCCCCGGGAAGGCGTGGATGCCCACGGCGTCGATATGGTGCAGCACGCCATAGTCGGCCACGAGGTGCAGCCACTCGGGATCCACGGGGCTCATCCCGCCCAGGACCGTCCGCATGCCCATCTGGTGGGCGGCCTGGGCGGCGGGGATGACCATGTCGGCGAATATGCGCCAGCCCGGATCCAGGAGCCAGTTCCACTCGCTGAGGTTGTTCGGCTCGTTCCAGAGCTCCACCCAGTCGAGGTGCTTGCCGTAGCGTTCCAGGAAGGAGGCCACGAACCAGCCGTACTCCCGCGGATCCCGGGGGGGCGAACTGGTCTTGGGCTCTCGCCCCACGGAGGGCGGCGTGTAGAGGAAGCACGGCAGCAGGTTCACCTCCCCGGCCAGGCGCGGGATCAGCCAATCGAACCACTGCTGGCTGTCGGGGCGGTGCGAGTCGGCCCAGGAGATGCCGGTGCGCAACTCGGTGACGCCGAGGCGCCGCATGTCCTGCAGCAGCCGCTCGACGTGCTCGCGGTCCTCATAGTGGACCCATTCGAGGAGGCCCACCACCGGGCGCGCTGCGACGTGCGCCCCCTTGGCCCCCCTCCTGCGCCCCCCCTGCGGGTTCGTTCGCTGCATCGGCTCCCTCATCTCGCCAGTCGGTGTGCTTCCAGTTCCTTGAGCGCCTCGGGCACGCGGTCGGTGGCCGTCTGCTCCTCCAGCCAGACGGCCAGTTCCTCCAGGTGCTCCTCGAGGCGCACCTGGGGCCGGTAGCCGAGGACCTCCCGGGCCCGGGAGATGTCGGCAAAGCAGTGGCGCACGTCGCCGACCCTGTACTTGCTCGTGATCTCTGGCGTGATGTGCCCCTTGCCCAAGGCCTCGGCCATCCGCGCTGCGAGGTCGCGGATGGTGTACTGCCGGCCGCTCCCGATGTTCAGCACCTCGCCGGAGGCCGCGGGCGCTTCCAACGCCAGCCGGAACGCCCGGGCGACGTCGTAGACGCTCACTAGGTCGCGCTGCTGCAGGCCATCCTCGTACACCAGGGGCGGCTTGTCGTTCAGCAACCGGGAGGCAAAGATGGCCAACACGCCGGTGTAGGGGTTGGAGAGCGCCTGCCGCGGCCCGTACACGTTGAACAGCCGAAGGGCCACCGTGGACACGCCATAGGCCGCCCCCACGATGAGCGCCATGCGCTCCTGATCGTACTTGGAGAGGGCATACACCGAGGCCAGCGCGGGTGGCTTGCTCTCGGGCGTGGGGATGGGCGTCAGTGGGCGACCGCCGGCGTCATAGACCTCCCAGCGGCCCGCCTCGAGGGCGTCCAAAGCCCTTGCCCCCCCGGAGGCCAGCCGGCCGTCGGCGTCCCGGTACAGTCCCTCGCCGTAGATGCTCATGCTGGAAGCCACCACCAGCCGCTGGGGGCGCTGCGCCTCCAGGGCCTCCAGCAGCGTGGCGGTGCCGAGGTTGTTCACCCGAGTATAGTGGGCAATGCGGTACATGCTCTGGCCTACGCCCACCGCCGCAGCCAGGTGCACCACCGCGTCGATCCCCTCCAGGACGCCCTGCACCGCCGCGGGATCGCAGACGTCCCCAACATGGAGGTCCACCGCGGGGTCCAGATAGGCGGGGCGCTGGCGCGCCGGACCGTGCACCTGGGGATCCAGGCAGTCGAGCACCCGCACCGCGTGGCCGTGCCGGAGCAACTCGTCGGCCAGGTGCGAACCGATAAAGCCTGCCCCACCGGTGACGAGAACGTGCATGCTCCACTGCCTCCAGGGCGCAACCCGCCGATGGTCACGGCTCGGGTCCGTCGACGCAACGATCCTGCCCACGCGCCCAGGCGGACAGCCGGGCGCACGGGAACACGTGCTGGAATCCGTGTGGGGCAGACCTACGACATCGAGGCTCGGTCGGGGAGTATCGCACAACAGAGCCGGATTAAGCCATACCGACTCATCGCGGCGGGCAAGATCCGCCGACGCCCTACGCCCAGGCGCCAAGGCAGCGGCCGCCGCAGTCAGGCTCTGCTCATTATGTTACCACGGGCCAGCAGCGGCACCTGACGGATCGAGTTAGGTAAATAGTTGGAAACGGTTGATAGGGTTGGTGCTGCGTTGGTCATCCACGACCCTGGGGCCGCGGGCGAAGGCTGAGGGCGGCATAGATCTCGCCGAGAAAGCGGCTGGGCACGGTGGCCAGGAGGCGCGTGCCCTCCAGGCCGCACCGTTCCGCCAGGCCCCGCCACGTTTCATACGAGAGCGGGTAGGGCACCCAGCGGTTGCCGCGGTCCGCGTTGTACTCGACCAGGACGAGGCGCCCGCCGGGCTTGAGGAGCGCGACAAGGCGCCGCAGGGTGGGCGCCTTGTCGCGAAGGAAATGCAGCGAGTTGGCCATCAGCAGGCCGTCGAGGGGCGGGAGGTCCAGGGGCTGGGCGAAATCCGCCACCTGATAGCGCACCGACACGGCGGGAAAGCGGGCCTCCATGGCGCGCCGCTGGGCCCGGAGCACCCCGGCGTCGCGGTCCACCGAGTGGATGATGGCGCCGGGGCCCAGGAGGTCCGCCAGCGCCAGGGTAAAGGCGCCCTGCCCCGAGCCCAGGTCGGCCCACTCCCCACCGGCCGCGGGGATGCCGTTCTGGATCAGGTAGACGTGGTCGGCGTGGTCCATCGTCCGCGGCCCCCGGCTGCCCGTTCGCTAAAAGCGCGCGTACTGGTGCGGGCCCCAATCCGCCTGATAGTAGGGCACGATGGCGCGGCCAGGGGGCGACACCTCGTCGAGCCGGGCGCGATCCGCGTCGGTCAGCGTGACCGAGGCGGCGCCGATGTTGTCCTCCAACTGCTCCATGGTTCGCGGGCCGATGATCGGGCTGGTGACGGCGGGTTGGCCGGCCACCCAAGCGAGGGCGATCTGGCTCGGCGTACAGCCCTTTTCCTTCGCCAGGGCCTGAACGACGTCCAGCACGGCAAAGGACGGCTCGGAAAAGAGCGCCCGGGTCCGGTCGCCCTCCCTGCCGGCGTAGCGCGTCCCCTCCCCGGGCTGCTGGCCCCGCTGGTACTTGCCCGTCAAAAAGCCGCCGGCCAGCGGCGACCAGGGGATGAGGGCCGTGCCATAGGTCTGGGCAAAGGGCACCAACTCCCGCTCGATGCGCCGATCCAGCAGGTGGTAGGGCGGCTGCTC
>JAAZBQ010000833.1 GCA_012513725.1 Chloroflexota bacterium | reverse complement strand
GGGCGGCGGCGTCGACGACGTGGCCGATCTCGGCGTCGTGGGGGGCGCGGTCGATGAGCGCCCGGCCCGCGACGGCCACCGGTGCGGCCAGGATGGCGGCCGTCTCCGGCGTCAGCCGCCGGGTAAGGGCGCGGAGGATATCGGGCCGCAAGAGGAGTTCGTGGGCGTCGTCGGCCGTGGTACGGCGGGCGGTGCCCTCGTCGAGGGCCTCCATCGCCGCGCGGAGATCGGCCTGCAGCGCCGCAGCAAAGAGCCTGGCTCGGGGCGCGGGTTCCAGGCGGACGAGGGCCGCCCGACACACGGCGCCGACGTCGTCCGCCTCGAGCCCGGTCAGTGCCGTGCCGGCGCGTCGGGAGAGGGCCGGCACCGACTGGGCCTCGATGCGGGCCAGGCTCAAGGCGGCCTCCCGGCGCACCTCCGCCCGCTCCGAACGCAGCGCCTCCTCGAGAGTGATCACCGAGGCGCGGCTGGCGGGGAGGTTGCCCAGGGCGGCCACCGCTGCGACGGCCACCGCCGGCGGGCCATACAGGGCCTGGCGTCCGAGGGGGCTTATCGTGTCGGCGGTGTGTTCGGGGAGGGAGGCCAACGCCTCGGCCGCCCGACAGGCCGCAGCGGGGTCGCCCCCCTCCAGGGCGGCGATCAACCCCGGCAGGGCCTCTTGGGCGTGGGCCATGATGTACTCGATGGCGGCGCGGCGGCCGTCGGGAAACGCGAGCGCGGTGATGGCGCCGTTGGCGTCGAGGGGGGCGGTGTCGTTCATGGCGCGATGACCTCTTTCAGCGCGAATCCGCAGGGTTGGCCAGTGCCAGGCCCGGACGCAGCCGATTCTAGCACACGCGTCGGGGCCGGCCAAGCGTCGGAGGGGGAGGCGGATCGCGAGCGACTTGGCGCCCGCGCGGCTCTTCCGCATTCCGCGTTGCCGACGCCGGTCTGCGAAAGTATCAGCGCATCGATCGCGTGTCGCTTGCGCAGTCCCGTGGTCGCAGAGTAGACTCGGGGTGAGGCGTATCCTACCCGCAACACAGGAGGTCGACGCGATGGCGCCGCGGTCTCTCTATGCCCGCCTCCTCTCCCTTGTGGCCCTTATCGGCCTCGTGGCGTTGGCCCTCGCGGCGCCGGCCCTGCCCCTCTCGGCGCAGGAACCCTCGCCGACGCTGCCATCGCCCGGGCAGCGGCTCTTTGTCCCCTTGATCAACCGCTGGCGGATCGACACCTGGCCGTTCATCGAGGTGCCCCCCGAGGTCGCCGAGATCGCCTACGTCTCGGCGTTCGCCCACCAGCCCATCGGCACGCTCGGCGAGATCTATCTCACCAGCCGCAGCCGATGGATCACGCCTCTCACCAAGCCGATGGATGGTGAGGTGGGCGTGTATCCCGCGCACCTGGCCTGGTCGCCTGACGGGCAGTGGCTCGTGTACTCGCGCACCCCGCTGGGCGTACCCCTATCGTCGGATCTGCACCTGCTCGATTTCTCCCAGGGCGTGGACGCCGTCCAGCCGGACGGCATTCGGATCACCGCGAGCCCCGAGTTCGAGGCCTGGCCGACCTTTTCGCCGGCCGGCGATGAGGTGGCCTTTGTCCAGGTGCGGGGCACGACGCGCACCCTGACGATCATCCACGTGGTCCAGGCCATCGCCGGGATGGACCCACCGATCCGGACCGTGGAGACGCCGGGCTGCGATCCCCTCTGGCCGGCCTGGTCGCCCCACCGGGAGTGGATCGCCTTTGTCAGCGGTTCCGCCCTCTACATCGTGCGGCCCGACGGCAGCGGCCTGCAGCAGGTGGCCGAGGGCGCATTCGCCGAGCGGCCGGCCTGGTCGCCCGACGGCGGCAGCCTGGCCTACGGGTCAGAGCGCGCCGAGGTCCGCAGGGTCATGGTCGACCCCGCTTCCGGCGAGACGCTGCGGGTGGTGGCCTGCGCCGGCTCGGAGCCCGACTGGTCACCCACGGGCTGGTGGATCGCCTACAGCGGCCAGACGGCGGAGGGGGCACGGGCGATCCACACCGTGCGCGCCGACGGCACCGACGCGCGCATCCTCACCGGCGCCGATGGAGGGTACATCGACGAGGACCCGGCCTGGTCGCCAGACGGACTGTACCTGGCCTTTCGGCGCACGCTCCTGGCGCCCTCGGGTGGAGAGGCGGCCGGCGATTCGTCCATCCAGGTGGTGCGCAGGGACGGCACGGGCCTCGTGCGGGTCAGCGACCTGGGGCACCGGACGTCCCTGGACCATGCCTGGCGCCCCACCACGCGCTGAGTCGCCCGGCGCTACACGGCTCCCCACGCCCCGCACGCTCGCGCGCGCAAGTTGACGGCCCACCAATATCTCCCATAATGTGACCGAGCGGTCATATGACCGCTCGGTCACATCCGTGTGTCGCATAGGGAAGGAGCGCGTGTTGCCGACGAGTACCTTTGACAATCTCCCCGAGG
>JAAZBQ010000832.1 GCA_012513725.1 Chloroflexota bacterium | reverse complement strand
TGCAGGATCCGCCACTGGTCGTTGTGGTCCTGGATAACGACGGCGCGGCGCTCACCGGCGGGCAGCCGCATCCCGGCAGCCGCCGCGACGAGCGTGGGGCGTCGCGAGAGCCGGCGGACCTCGTGGCGCTCCTCCGGGGGGCCGGGGCCAAGCCGGTAGTCTGCCGTTCCGAGGAGCCGGAGGCGCTCCGGGCGGCGTTCGACGCGGCGTTGGACGACGCCGCCGCGGGCCTGCGGGTCATCGTGGTCCGCGGCGAGTGCCCGCCGTCCTGAGGGCAGGGAAAGGGTTACCAGAGACAGGCAAACGCGCGACCGGCACCACGAGCACGCCTTAGAAGCAGTGAGGATCATGACCATCCGATTCGTACACGCCGCCGACATCCACCTGGGGTACCGCCAATACGGCAGCGACCAGCGCTACAACGACTTTGCCAGCGCGTTCCAGGCCCTGGTAGACGATACCATCGCGCGTGACGCGGATTTCCTGCTCCTGGCGGGCGACCTGTTTCACAAGCGGGCCATCGATCCCCTGACGCTCCTCCAGGCCACGCTGATCCTCGAGGACGTCAAAACGGCGGGGATCCCGGTCTACGCCGTGCAGGGCAACCACGAGCGGCCTCATTATACTGAGCATACTTCGTGGCTGGACTATCTCGCCGAGATGGGCCTCCTGCGCCTCCTCACGGCCCGCTACCGCGAGGGCGACATCATCGTGGAGCCCTGGGATCCCGACACCAAGCGCGGCGCCTACGTCGACCTTCCCGGCGGCATCCGGGTCATCGGCCTGCAGTACTTTGGCGCCACCACCTCCCGGGTGGTCGGTGACCTCGTCGGGGCGCTGGAGGAGATGCCCGGCCCCCGCCCGGCCTACACGATCCTCATGATGCACGCCGGCCTGCAGGGCATCCTGGACAACTATGCCGCCACCCTCTCCCGGGCGCAGCTGGAGCCCCTGCGATCGCACGTGGATTATGTCGCCCTGGGCCACATCCACAAGCCCTTTCGGCAGGACGACTGGATCTACAACCCCGGCTCTCCCGAGACCACCGGCGCCAACGAGGTGGCCTGGGAGGACCGCGGCTACCTGGTGGTGGACGTGGACACTGCCCGCACCCCGGCGCACGCGGTGACCACGGTCCAGAACCCCCGGCGCCTCTTCCTGCGCTATCCCTTTGCCGTCGACGGCTATGACACCCCCGAGGATCTGGAGGCCGCCCTGATGCGCCACCTGCGCACCGAGGTGTCGGACCGGATCCGCGACCGGAAACCCGTCGTCGAGGTGGAGCTCCGCGGCGCCCTGCCCTTCTCCCGGGCCGACCTGGACATCGGCCGACTGGAAAAGGAGGTTACCGGGCTGTTCGACGCCATCCTCTGCCGGTTCAAGGACGGTACGGTGCCCAGCGAGTTCGACATCGAGCTCTCCGAGAACATGACCCGGGCCGACCTCGAGCGCCACGTCGTCCGGGAGTTGGTGGAGCGCGACGTCCGCCATCGGGCCCAAAGTGAGGCGTGGAGCGACCTCATCCTCCGCCTGAAGGACATGGCCCTCACCGGGAGCGCGCCCCAGGAGATCGTCGAGGCCCTGGGCGGCTTTGCCAGCCTCCTGGCCGCCCCGCAGAACGGAGAGGAGGCGGCGCAGGACGGCGGCGACGTTCCGCAGCAGGAGCAAGTTCCCGTGGACGGCGCCGGAGACGGCGCCTCGGCCGAGGACGGCGCTACCGCTGAGGACGACGCGGTGGCCGAACAGCCCGGCATGTCTGCCCTGGAAGGGACGGGTCCCCTTGAGGGGACGGGCGAGCCATGCTGATCACCCGGCTGGAGCTGGAGAACTGGAAGTCCTACGACCGGGCCACCATCGAGTTCCGGGAGGGCACCAACGCCATCATCGGCCCCAACGGCGCCGGCAAGAGCAGCCTCATCGAGGCGGTGGGGTTCGTGTTATTCAACCATCGCTCCTCCTCGCTGGCCCAGTGCCTGCGAGAGGGCGCCGAATCGGGCCGCGTAGTGGTGGACATCGTCTCCTCCTTTGACGAGCGCGAGTACGAGGTGGAGCGCTCCTTTAACTCGCGCACCACCACCCGCTACCGGGTGCTGGATACCGAGTTGGGCGGCGCCGCCATCGCCGACACCAGCGAGGACGTGCAGGCCTGGCTTCGCCAGCACCTGTGCGTGGCGCCCACCGCTGCCCTGGATGCGCTGTTCGAGAACGCCGTTGGCGTCCCCCAGGGCACCTACACGGCCCCCTTTCACCAGACGCCGGCCCTGCGCAAGGCGATATTCAACCCCCTCCTCCAGGTAGAAGAGTACGCCGCCGCCAGCGACCGCCTGCTGGAGACCCAGCGCTTTATCACCGACGCGATGGCGACCCTGAACGAAGAGATCGCCCGGGCCGAGGGGCAACTGACCCGCCTCCCCGACCTGGAGGCCGAGGCGCAAGACCTCGCCGCGCATCTCGCGACCCTCGCCGAGCGCCGAGACCGACTCCGCCAGGAGTCCGACGCGGCCCGGGAGCGCTTGGTGGTCTTGGACGCCGCCCAGGAGCGGCTGCGCGAGGCGCAGGAGCGGGTCCGCCGCCTGGAGGCAGAACTGGCCAGCGAGAGGGGACGCGAGGAGTTGGCCAGCCTGGCGCTCCGGGAGGCGGAGGAGGCCGCCGAGCGAGTCCGCGCCTCGGAGACCGGATACCGCGCCTACCTGCGGGCCGAGGAGGCCCTGAACGCCCTGGAGGCCCGCCGCACCGAGCGCGACGGCCTGGCTGCCGACAAGCACCGGCTGGAGGGCGAACTGGGCCGCCTCTCCGAGCGGGGGGAGATGCTCCGCCAGACCCTGGACGAGATCGCGTCCTGCGCCGCGCGGATGACCGTCCTCGCCCCCCTGGTCCGCCGGCAGGAGGAAGTGGAAAAGGCCTTGCAGTCGGCGTCCGACCGCGCCCACCAGTGGGAGGCGGCCCGGCGCCAGGAAGACATCGCCGAGCAAGAGTGCATCAAGGCCCGGGAGGACGCGCAGGTCTGCCGCACGGGTCTCGGTAAGGCCCAGGAGCTGCAACGGCACCTCACCGGGCTGCGGGTGCGGATCGAGGCGCTCATCGAACAGGGCCAGCGGGCCACCGCCGCGCGCGAAGCCGCCGAGGCCGAGGCGGAGCGCCTCCAGGAGCAGGTCGCCGCGCTGACCGCCGCGACCACGGCCATCTGCCCGGTGTGCGAGTCGGAGCTGACTGACGAGCATCGCCAGGCACTCCTCGGCCGCAACGAGCGCGAGATCCGTACCCTCCGAGCCCGCGCCAGGGAGCTAGCGGATCAGCGGGAGGGATTCGCTCGGGAGTACCGGCGGTTCCAGGAGCAGGCCAAGCGGGAGGAGCGCCAACTCCGCGAGCTGCCGGGCGAGCAGGAGTTGGAACGCCTCAAGCAAGTGCTGGAGACCCGGGAGGCGCTGTACGCCCAGAGCCAGGAGTTGACGCGCTCCTTTGCGGGCGCCGTCGAGCAAGCCGCCACCCTCGAGGCCGAGAAGAAGACCCTGGGCGACCCCCGGCGCGAGTACCAGCGCCACGAGGACCGCGTCGCCCAGCAAGAATCCCTCCAGGGCGAACTCGAACGCCTCGGCGCCCGGGAGGCCACGCTAGCCCAGGAGATCGGCGCACTGGACGAGGCCCTGTCGGCCTATGCGTCCCTCGACGGCGAGCTCCGCGACGCCCGGGAGCGCCGCGCCGCCCACGAGGCGGACTATACCACGTACCTCGCGCACCAACAGCTGGCCGGCCAGGTGGACGAGCGCCGGGAGCGGGTCGCGACCCTCACAGAGTCGGCGGCGACCTGCGAGGCGGCCCTGGCCGCGGCGGAAGAGGCCGCCTCGGTCACTGAGGCCGATTACGACCCCGACGCCCACGCCCTCGCCCGCCGGACGGTGGACGACCGGATGCAAGAGTGGGCCTCGGCCCGCACCGAGCACGAGCAAAAGGATGCCCGGCTCCACGCGGTGGAGGCCGAGGTGAGCGCCCTCCGCGAGGTGCAGGCGCGGCTGGAGGGCCATCGCGACTCCCTCGCCGAGCAGGAGGGGCTCCTGGACCTGGTGCGCACCGTCCGCGACCTCTTGAGGCGGGCGGGCCCCTACATCACCCAGCAACTCGTGCGGCACATCTCCCGGGAGGCCTCGCGGCTCTACGGCGACATCATGGGCGATTACTCTGGGCGGCTGGTGTGGTCGGAGGACTATGAGGTGTCGCTGGAGGTCAAGGGGCGCCAGCGGACCTTCCGCCAGCTCTCCGGCGGCGAGCAGATGACTGCCGCCCTCGCGGTGCGCCTCGCCGCGCTCCGGGAGACCTCGGCCATCGACGTGGCGCTCTTTGACGAGCCCACCGCCCACCTGGATCCCGAGCGCCGCGACTCGCTGGCCGACAACATCTTGCAGGTCAAGGGGTTCTCGCAGCTATTCGTCATCTCCCACGACGACACGTTCGAGCGCGCGGCCCACCACTATATTCGCATCGCCAAGGACGAAGAGGGTTCCCGGCTCGCCAAACTCCAGGAAGGGTAATGCTGTCGACACCGCACGTCACCGCCGCCCTGCGGGCCAAAGCCTCGGCGTTCAGCGCCTACCAGGCCGAGGCCAGCCGGCAGTCCGAAGGCTATCGCCAGGCCCTCGACGCGCTGGCCCTGCGCGGCCGCGACGAGGTCCTCCGGGCGCTGGAGGCCATCCCGCGCCCCGGCGCGCGTCCC
>JAAZBQ010000831.1 GCA_012513725.1 Chloroflexota bacterium | reverse complement strand
TTCTGTCGCTCCACGAGGAGGTCTCCCCGCGGGACCTGGACGCGGCCCTCCTGCGCGACCAACTCTGCCGGCAGGGCGCCGTGGTGGACGAGGAGGGCATCCGGAGGCTGAACGAGGCGGCGCGCTGAACCTGCCGTCAGCGGCCCGCTTCCGAGCGGCCCGCGGCCCAGCGAGCCACCACGTCGATGGCCTCCGGCGTGAGGTGGGCGTTGGTGGGGACCGGCCTCCCCTCGAGGACCAGCGCTACGGCGGCCTCGGCGAACTGCTCCGACGGGATCTCGGCCCAACGACCCGCGGGGAGGGTGGCCGGCAGCGGGTCGGGGCGCCAGGGCGTTTCGGGGGGCAGGCGTTGGGCGGCGAGAAAGGTCGGCCGCATCGCCCCGTGGGCCGGGCAGGCGAACTCCAGGTGGTGGGCCCACTCGTGCACCAGCGCACTTTGCAGCATGGCCCGGGTACCCGGCACCTGCACCGTCACGGTGGCCGTGGCGGGATCATAGACCGCGCGGCCGTGCAGGGCGGTGACGGCCCGCAGGCGGACGTCGCCGATGCAGCCGTGGTGGGCGGCAAAGGTGCCGAGGAAGAGGTCCCACGTCTCCTCGGCCAGGGCGGCGAGGTCGCTGCCGACGGAGGCATCCGGCAGGAGCCGCGGGGGGCCCTGGTGGGTTGCTCCCGCCCCGGCGCGCCACATGCTCGCCGCGAGGGCGACGGCCAGGAGGAGGAGTGCGGTATGGCGCCATGCCCTCCGTCCCGAGCGAGCAGCGTCGCCCGGAGAGGGCGCTCGCCCCTCGTCAGGGGGCCTGCGGGTCGCCATCCACCTGCTCCCCCAGGAGCGCGGTGAGTTCCTTCTGGAGTTCGATCAGGTCCTCGCCCCCGGCCATCAGGTTGATGAGGTCCTGACGGCTGATCTCGTCCTTGCGATAGTCCCCCAGCACCTGCCCCCGGCGCAGCACCACGAAATGATCGCCCACCGGGTAGGCGTGGTTCGGGTTGTGGGTGATAAAGATGACGGCCACCCCCCGCCGCTTGGCCCGGATCATGTGGTGCAGCACGATCCCGGCCTGCTTGACCCCCAGCGAGGCCGTGGGCTCGTCGAGGATCAGGACCTTGGCCCCCACATAGATCGCCCGGCTGATGGCCATCGACTGCCGCTCGCCGCCCGACATGGTGCCCACCGGCTGGTCGGGGTCGCGGATGTCGATGCCCATCTTGCCCAGTTCCTCGCGGACGGTGCGCTTGGCGAACTCGATATCGTACATCCGCAGCGGCCCGATCCTGCGCTCCGGCTCGACCCCCAGGAAAAAGTTCCGCCAGATGGACATCAGCGGGATCAACGAGAGGTCCTGATACACCGGCGCGATGCCCCGTTCGAGCGCCTCCCGCGGCGAGTCAAAGGACACCGGTTCTCCCTCGAACAGGTACTCCCCCTCGGTGGGTTTGTGGGCCCCACAGAGGATCTTGATCAGCGTGGACTTGCCGGCGCCGTTGTCGCCGAGGAGGCAGGTGACCTCGCCCGGGTGCACCTGCAGCGACACGTCGCTCAGGGCGATGACACTGCCGAACAGCTTGGTCACCCCGCGGACCTCGATAATCGGTTCGCTCATCGGCTCATTCCTCCTCGGTGCGGGCCTTGGCCGCCGCCACGCTGATCTCCTCCGCCCGCCGCCGGGTATAGTTGTTCACCAGCACCGCGGCCAGGAGGGTGACGCCCAGGAACGAGTAGAACCAATCCGTATCCCAACCGGCGAACACGATGCCCACCTGGGCCATGCCAAAGATGATGGCTCCGATCGAGGCGCCGATGACGGAGCCATAGCCGCCGCTCATCAGCGATCCGCCGATGATGGCGGCGATAATGTAGACAAACTCCTGGCCGATCCCCTGGCTGGCGACGGCCGAGCGCAGCCGGACGATGTTCATCATGCCCACCAGCCAGGCGGCCCCGGCAGTCACCATGAACAACGTGATCTTGACCCGGCTGGCCGGCACGCCCACGTTGCGCGCGGCCACGGGGTCGCCCCCGGCGGCAAAGATCCAGGAGCCCCAGCGGGTGCGCTGCAGCAGCACGTGGGCGATGGCCACGATGACGACCCACCACACGATGGCGCTGCGGAACTCGACGCCCAGGAACTGGACGCCGATATTCAGCACACGGCGCGCCGTCTCAAAGCCGGACGCGGCGTCGATGCCGCCGACGTAGACCTGGTTGGTGACCAGACGGGTGACGCCGACGTTGGCGCCGCGCAGGATGAAAAAGGTCGCCAGGGTGACGATAAAGGAGGGCAGCCGCGTGCGCACCACCAGCACGCCGTTCAGGTAGCCCACCACCAGGGCGAAGACGAGGGAGGCCAGCATCGCGGGGAACAGCGGCCAGCCGGCCTGGGTGGATAGGAGGCCGGCGACGAGGCCCGTCGTGCCGGTCATCACGCCGGTAGAGAGGTCCGTCTCGCCGCTGATCATCAGGAGCGATACCGCGGTGGCCATGATCCCCAGGGTCGAGGCCGGGTCCAGGATGCGGGCGACGCCGGTGATCGAGACCCAGTTGCGCGGGGCAACGATGGCAAAGAGCAGCCACACGGCGATCGCGCCGATCAGCGCGCCCACCTCCACCCGCCGAAAGAGCCCTCGGAAGGCCCCCACCCGGGCCAGTCGCTCATCTCCGCGCGGCGGTGCCGCGTGCGTGCTACCCATCATCGCCTCTCCTCCGTGGTTCGGGTGCCGGCTGGAGCCTGCGTCCCGGGTGTAAACGCGGGTGCGGGATGGGGCGGAAGAGACTCCCGGAGCCCACCCCGCACCCGAGCGTGTAGCGGTAAAGGCTCAGCGCGTACCCTGCGCAGAGAGGTCCATCACCTGGGTGACGTTGCTCGCGTCGACGATGCCCGGGCCGGTGAGTACCGGCAGGCCGCCGCCGACCGTGTTCAGGTTCGTGTTATAGAGGTACAAAAAGACCACCGGCAGGTAGCCCTGGATGTACTGCTGCTGATCGATGGCGAACAGCATTTCGCCCGCTTCGATGGCCGAGAGCACGTCGGGGCTCAGGTCAAAGGTGGCGATCATCTGGTCACCGCCTCCGGCCTGCACCGCATCGCGCGCCGCTGTGGCGATGTTGGTGTTCAGCGCCAGGATGGCGTCGATGTCCGGGTCGGCGATCAGGCGGTTCTGGATCGCCGACAGCGTGCCGGCGATGTCGCGGACGCCGGTGGTGGCCACGTTAAAGCGCTCCACCTCGCCCTCAAAGGTATCGGCCGCGCCGTCGGCGCGCTCCTCGAGGCCAATGTTGCCCTCCTCGTGGATGACCACGAGCAGCTTGGTGGCACCCGCCTC
>JAAZBQ010000132.1 GCA_012513725.1 Chloroflexota bacterium | reverse complement strand
GGCGCTCCTGGACGATCTCCATGTGCAGGAGGCCCAGGAACCCACAGCGAAAGCCCAGGTTCAGCGCCACCGACGACTCGGGCTGGAAGACCAGCGAGGCGTCGTTCAGCTGCAGCTTTTCCAGCGCATCGCGGAGGTCGCCGTAATCCTCATTGTCCACCGGATAGAGGCCGGCAAACACCATGGGCTTGGCCGGCTGAAAGCCGGGCAGCGGCTCCTCGGCCGGGCGCCCGGCGCAGGTGATGGTATCTCCCACTCGACACTCGCGGACGTTCTTGAGGCCCGTGGCGATATAGCCCACGTCGCCGGAGCGCAGCGATGGCACCGGCCGCATGGTGGGAGCAAACATCCCCAGTTCCAGGGGCTCCACCCGGCGCTTGGTGGACATCACCAGGGCCTCTTCGCCGTCACGGATGGCACCCTCGAAGACGCGCACGTAGGCGATGACGCCCTTGTAGGGATCATAGTGCGAGTCAAAGATCAGCGCGCGGAGGGGCCCCGTCTCCGGGCCGCTGGGCGCTGGGATGCGGGTGACCAGGGCCTCCAGGAGCGCGTCGACGCCGGTGCCCTCCTTGGCCGAGACCTGCAGGACGTCCTCGGCCGGGATGCCGAACAGCTCCTCGACCTCCTCGGCCACCTCGTCGGGCCGGGCGGAGGGGAGGTCGATCTTGTTCACCACCGGCACGATCTCGAGGTTGTGGTCCAGCGCCAGGTACAGGTTCGCCAGGGTCTGGGCCTCGACGCCCTGGGTGGCGTCGACCACCAGCACCGCGCCCTCGCAGGCCGAGAGGGCGTGGGAGACCTCGTACGAAAAGTCCACGTGGCCGGGCGTGTCGATGAGGTTCAGCTCATAGGCCTGGCCGTCGGCGGCCTCGTAGACCATGCGCACGGCCTTGGCCTTGATGGTGATGCCCTTTTCGCGCTCCAGCTCCATGCTGTCGAGCAGCTGCTCGGCCATGTCGCGCGCGGCGATTGTGTGGGTGCGCTCGAGAAGGCGGTCCGACAGGGTGGACTTGCCGTGGTCGATGTGGGCAATGATGCAAAAGTTGCGGGTATTCTCTTGGCGGATGCGTTCTTGCTTTTGTTCCGTCATGTTCTCACAGGGACCGCCCACGCGCCGGCGCGGGGCAGCCGATAGGTTGACATACGCAAAAAGTATACACCAGACTGCGCCGGACCCGAAACGCCCGAAAGACGGCCGAACACGGCCGCCGGATGCCATCCGGCGGCAGCCGAGCGGAGCGAGCGAAAGCGGAGGCGACTTAGGGCTGGGGATCCCGGGCCGCGACCGCCGCGAGGCGTCGGGAGGCCGCACGGCCCGCCGCGCCGGGGATGCCGTTCACGAGGAGCAGGCCGGCCAAGATCATGCCCAGCGCGGCAAAGGCGTGCCAGGAGAGGCGCTCGCCGAGGATCGCCCAGCCCCAGAACACGCCAAAGAGGGGCACCACGTAGGTGGTCAGCGCGGTGCGGGTGGCGCCCACCTCGCGCACAAGGCGATAGTAGATGAGGTAGGC
>JAAZBQ010000131.1 GCA_012513725.1 Chloroflexota bacterium | reverse complement strand
TACGTGGCCACCGGCCGCACCCTGGAACCGATCCTGTTCCTGTGGCCCGCGGCCAAGCGTTACCTGGCAGACTCCTACCACGGCAAGGTCCTGCCCACCGATCTCGCCAAGCGCCTCGTCAGCATCGGCCAGCCAATCGAGGTCCGCGACATGGAGCAGGTCATCCCCTACCCGATGGCCCGCGACATCGTCCTCAGCGCCCCCCTGGACCTGGCCGTCATCGACTGTCCCTGCCGGCTCAGTTCGCCCCACCCCTGCGAGCCGATCCAGGTGTGCATGGTGGTGGGCAAGCCCTACGTCGACTTTACCCTCGCCCATCACCCAGGGTCCAGCCGCCGCCTGACGACCGCCGAGGCCCTCCGTCTCTTGGAAGAGGAGCACGCCCGCGGCCACGTGCACACCGCCTACTTTAAAGAGTCGGCGGCCGGCCGCTTTTACGCCATCTGCAACTGCTGCAAGTGCTGCTGCGGGGGGATCGACGCCATGGTGCGCTGGGGCGTGCCGATGGTGGCCTCCTCGGGGTACGAGGTGGAGGCGGTGGACGGGCGCTGCGTGGGGTGCGGGCGGTGCGCTTCCACGTGTGCCTTTGGCGCCCTATCGATCGACGGGCAGGCGGTGCGGATCGACGTCGAGCGCTGCATGGGCTGCGGGGTGTGCGTGAGCCAGTGCCCCAGGGACGCGCTCTCCCTGGTGCGCGCACCGGAACGGGGCGTGCCGCTCGACGTGCGCGCCCTCCACGCGGGCGACCTGGAAGCGACGGCGCCGTCGGTTAGCGGCGAGTAGCGGCCTGCGGGTTCGCCTCGGCTTCCTCGCGGTCCAGCGCTGCGGCGATCTGCGCGCGCACGCCGTCCATCGCCCGAACACCGATCGGCGTCAGGACCATGCGGCCGATGATGCGCGCCAGGATATAGGCGCCACTGGCCAACAATCCCACGCTGCCCAGGGTGCCCATGGCCTCTAGCGTCTGGAGCCAACGCGACGGCGTCTGGCCCAGCAGGCTGGTGAGCGACGGCCCGTGGATCTGCAGGAGCGACGACAGGCCGTTGCCCACGAACGCCAGCCCCACCATCGCCACGGCGGGGACGATGAGCCGGCGGTTGTCGAGGGCGCGCTGTCGGACGCAGACGTCACAGACAAAGTGTCCGTTCCGCTGGCGGCCCCGGCGGATGGTGGATCCGCAGGTCTCACAGGGCGGGCCGATGCCGCTCTCCTCCTCGGGGGAGGGCCAGTAGCCAAAGAGGGTGCGGAACCACCCGGCGCGGAGATACAGCGCCGGCCACACGAGGGAGGCGGCCGCCAGCGCCAGCCAGGTGATCCCAAAGTGGTCGTTCAGCACGGCCACCGCGCGTCGGCTCAGGACCAGCGAAAAGACCACCAGCCCCAGGCCCACCACGAGCGCCAGCCAGATGGCTGCGGCGCAGCCTATGCCGAGGGAGCCCTTGCGCATCGGCCACACGGCAGCCCGTGGCCCGGCGAACCGCCGCGCTTCACGTGCCATGCCGGCTCCTCCTCCGCAGCCTACTGGACGACCCCACACGGGTGATTGTGCCAGAGATGCCCGCGAATGCCAAAACCTGCCCGCAACCACCCCGCCGCGACGGCGGGGCCGCTCACGCGGCCGTCCAGCCGCCGTCCACCAGGAGGATGTGGCCGTTCACAAAGTCCGACGCCCCCGAGGCCAGGAACACCACCGGCCCAAACAGGTCCTCCAACTCCCCGACGCGCTGCATGGGGATGCGGCTCAGGACCCACTCGAGCCGTGCAGGATCGCTCAAGTAGGACTCGGCCATGGCGGTGCGGGTGAACACCGGGGCGATGCCGTTCACGTTGATCCCCCGCGCCCCCCATTCGATGGCCAGCGAATGGGTCAGCTGGTTCACCGCCCCCTTGGTGGGGGCGTAGGCGGGATCCTCCGCGCGCCCCTGGAACCCGCGCACCGACGAGATGTTGATGATCTTGCCCCGCTGCTGCTCCAGCATCACCCGCCCGACGTGTTTACAGCACAAAAAGACCGACTTGAGGTTGACGTCCACCACCTGTTGCCAGGCCTCGGTGTTGAACTCGTGGGTCGGTTCCAGGTACACCACGCCCTGGCTGTTCACCAGGATGTCGATGCGCCCGTAGCGGGCCACCGTCTCGGCGACCAGGGCCTCCACCTGGACCTCGTCGGTCACATCGGCCGCGATGTGGCTCCCCCGGCGGCCCAGGGCGGTGATGGCGTCGGCCGTTTCCTGGAGGCCCGCGGGGCCGCGCCCTACGATGCACACGTCGGCGCCGGCGGCGGCCAGCGCCAGGGCCATCGCCTGCCCCAGCCCCTTGGTACCCCCGATGACCAGGGCGCTCTTGCCGTCCAGCCGGAACCGGTCCAGCGTGCTGCGCGATTGCTCCGTTAGGGCTTCCAGGCTGAACATGCTCACTCCTCTGCGGGAACGATATCGACGAGCTGGGTATCGGGATCCATCTTGCGCCGGGTGCGCACGCCGGTGAGGGCCACCACGCCGAGCTCCACCCGGAAGCAGCAGCGCGAGCCGTCCTCCAGGTGCCCGACATAGTGGACGTCGTTGGCCACATCGTGCAGCACGACGTGGATGTGCGGCTCGCCGCCGGCCACCGAGCCCTGTAGCGAGCCGACCTCCAGCGGGCCCTCCAGCGTCAGGTACCGCTCCTCGGGCGGCAGACCGGTATTCGTGATGGTGTGCAGGCGGCAGCGGTCGAACGAGCCGATGCCCGAGGTGATGAGCGCCGCATCGATCGCCTCGGCCTGCAGGAACTCGCGCAGCGCCTCGATGATGTACTCGCCGCGCCGAAAGGAAACCATGTACGTTCGCGTGCCCTGTTCCGCCGGGAATACCTGCATTGTCCGTCCTTTCTATCCGCACCCGCATGGGCAGGCACTCTACCACGCGCTGCCGCGCTGCGTCAACCGGATGCGCCGGCCGACCCCGGCCCCGGCCTGCTTGACACCCTACGGCCGGCGTGGTAAAATGACCCGGTATGGATACCCCATAGGGGTATGACTACCACGATGTAGGAGAGGAGTAGAGGCTGATGGGTGGAATGTCGCTGTCGCTCAACCTGAGCGGCCTACGGACTGAGGACGGCACCGAAGTCCTGGAGCGCGAAATCGTCGTCATCGGCGGGGGCCCGGCGGGTCTCACGGCGGCGCTGTACGCTGCGCGCGGCCAGTCGCGTCCTCTCCTCCTCATCGGCCAGTCGCTCGGCGGCCAGGCCGCCACCACCAGCGAGATGGAGAACTATCCCGGCTTTCCGGAGGGCATCGGCGGCATGGCCCTGGCCGAGCAGATGGCTCGCCAGGCCACGCGCTTTGGCGCTGAGTTGGCCTACGAGGAGGTGCAGGAGGTCAACCTGCGCGGCTATCCCTTCCAGATCAAGACCTACGGCGCCGACTATCGCGCCAAGGCGCTGATCATCGCCACCGGCGCCCGGGCGCGGCAGTTGGGCGTGCCCGGCGAAAAGAAGTTCATCGGCCATGGCGTGTCGTTCTGCGCCACGTGCGACGGATACTTTTACAAGGACAAGACCGTCGTCGTCGTCGGCGGCGGGGATAGCGCGCTCGATGAGGCCATCTACCTGACCCGCTTTGCCAAGCAGGTGATCATCATCCACCGCCGGAGCGAGCTACGCGCCGGCGCCATCCTCCAGCAGCGGGCCTTTGCCAATCCCAAGATCCGCTTTGTCTGGGATACCGTGGTGGACGAGGTGCTGGGCGACGACCTGGTGACCGGCGTGCGGGCGCACAACGTCCAGACAGGCGAGGAGCAGGTGGTGAACGCCGATGGCGTGTTCGTGTACATCGGGTTCCTGCCCAACAGCAGCCTGTTCAAGGGGCAGTTGGAGTTGACCTCCGACGGGTTCATCATCACGGACAAGCGCCAGCGTACCAGCGTGCCGGGCGTCTTTGCCGCGGGCGACGTACAGGACCCCGATTTCCGCCAGACGGTGATCGCCGCCGGGGCGGGGGCCGCGGCCGCCATCGAGGCGGAGCGGTTCCTGGCCGAGCGCGCCTACGAGGTTGGCGAGCAGCCGGTCGCCGAAGCGGAGACCGAAGGTGAGGAGGAAAAGCAGCAGGTCTAGCCGGTCGTTCCGGCGGATCGCTGCGTAGACCGCCCCTGCGCCGGAACCCGGCGCAGGGGCGGTCTACGTTTTCGCGTCAGGGCGATGGGGCCGTAGCGGGGCTAGCCAAAGAGTGGCTCAAAGCCCTCGGGGGGCTCGTCGGCCTCAAAGTCGGGAAAGAGTTCCTCGCGCCGGTAGATCGTGCCGTTCATGATGAGCCACTGATGATAGCGCTCGCCATCCTCGCCCTCTACAGCAAAGTAGCCATCGGCGTAGGGGTCCAGCACCAACACCTCGCGCACCTGGGCCAGCACCGCGGCGGGTTCCTCGACGTCCGCGGCAAAAAAGAGGTACTCGGTGCCCTCCAGGTCGTGCTGCGGAAAGCCCCATCCGGCCCGGGCCCGCTCGGGAAGCGGCGTCGACGGGTCAAGGACCTCCTCAGGGGGCAGCTTGAGGGTCAGGAGGTCGCGGATCGCATGCACCTTGTCGGCGTGTTCCTCGGCGCTCTCCTCTACCCCCTCGATATCCACATCGGGCCAACTGATCTCGAGCCAGCCGCGTACAGAGTAAAAGTAGCTCATCCTACACCTGTCTTTCCGGCGCCGGCCGGTGATGGTCGCTTGGCGCTGTGTGCGCACACGTGCTGATCGGCGATTCTACGTCCTGGCCGGCGGCCTGTCAACGCGGGTAGGGCGCGGGTGAGACGGCCCGTTCAAAAGGTCCGCAGTGTGGTTGACAGAACGTCGAGAGTGTGCGACAATATGTACAGAGTTTCCATGCGGCGCTGACCGCGCGGGATCACATCCTCTGTCCCATCGTTAGCGATCGCTCTCCCCATCTCACCTCTTTGGCACGTCTCTATGCGTACCTGTTCCCATCCACCCGTTGTGGCGCCGTCGGTTCAGTCCGCCGACGGTCGCGCGGCCGCTGGTTGTGTCGGCGGCGTTGCGGCCTACGTGCTGACAAGGGGGCGTGGATGACCGAGGATATCCTCAAGGGCAGGTGGAAGCAGCTTCGTGGCGAGATCCGCAAGCAGTGGGGTCGCCTGACCGACGACGACATCGACGCACTGGAGGGCGAGTCGGACCGTCTGCTGGGTGTACTGCAGGAACGATATGGGTACTCGCGGCAGCGCGCCGAAGAGGAACTATCCCGCTTTCTCCGCGGTTCGGATGAGAGCAGGGAGGCCTCCCGCTAGGGGCACCTCGGCAGGCGCATCGGAAAGGAGCTGATGTCATGAAACCGCGTATCCTTTCTGCCGGCACCATCGCAAAGGACAAGGTGCGCAACCCAGCAGGCGAAGACCTCGGCAGGATCGAGGAACTGATGCTCGACCTGCAGGAGGGACGCATCGCCTACGCCGTGCTGTCGTTCGGCGGGGTCCTGGGGTTGGGAGACAAGCTGTTCGCCATCCCCTGGCCCGCGCTGTCGCTGCGCCCCGACGAGCATGCCTTTGTGCTGAATGTCGACAAGGACACGCTCAAGAATGCACCCGGTTTCGACAAGGACCACTGGCCCGATGCGGATGACCTCGACTGGTTGGCGCAGGTCTACCGTCACTATGGCCATGATCCCTATTGGGATCGCACGATTGCCTCGGGCAGATCGTAGCAGGGTAGAGTCCGCACCCACTGAACGCGGACGGCAAAGGAGATAGGCAAGATGCTGAAATGGGCCATCATCCTGTTCGTTCTCGCGGTGATCTTTGCGGTGTTGGGCTTCACCACCATCGCAGGGGCGTTTGCCCAGATCGCCGAGATCCTGTTCTGGGTATTTTTGGGTCTGTTTTTACTGTCGCTCATCTTTGGGCGCCGGATCTTTGGCTAGACTCCCGGGCACCTGTAGGCGCGACGGAGTCACTCAGAGTACGTACGAGCGAGCCCCTGCCTCCTGGTAGGGGCTCGCCCCGTGTTGGTGGCCGCAAGATCCCCTTTGCGCCCGCGACGGCTCGTCGCGATGCCTCGGCCAGGTCAACGCTATCTGGATGCCTCGTTAGCAGACCCGTGCAAACAGGATTGAATCGCTCTGAAAGGGCCAGTTCTCTCTTGACGCACCGTCTGCTTCTCTGCTAGAATGAATATAAGGAGTTGCGTGACAGCCATCCCTCTGCCCCCCACAGTGTTTCCTTGATTGGGTTCCCCGTTTTGGCTGCTGCCCACCTTTCCGCTCGAGTCTCCCTAGTAGTTGGTGCGCAGAGTGCCTTTCGGCACCCTAGCGAGTCTGCGGTGATGTCGCCACTCCTCTCGGTAGCCGTTAGATCGTATGCGATAGTCTGGGCGTTCTACTGGTCGCATGGCAGCGCCACGGGGCGCCCCATGCTATCAGGGCTACGATTGGCCCGTCATCCGAACGGACGCGCAGGCCCGATGCCGCATCGCACTCTGCCCGACTCAGCCTCGACCCATCCCCTCCTCCCCCACCGCGGGCCGTGGCATGTGCCATCAACTGCGCAGGCCCCGTGCGTAGCGTATCGGGCCACTCGGCGCCCGGCCTGACGTGCGCTCTGGTCACCAGGGCCGCGGCGCACGCCGTTCGTGATGACTGAACCTGAGGCACGGCGCACCCTATCCTCCTGGCGTCCACCT
>JAAZBQ010000830.1 GCA_012513725.1 Chloroflexota bacterium | reverse complement strand
TATGGATGGGAAGAGGGGCAACACACCCGCCATGGCAAGACCCAGATTGAGCGAGGAGCAGTACGCCGCCACGCGCGAACGCATCATCGAGGCCGCGCGGGAGATCCTGCTGGATTCAGGCCCCGAGGGCATCACCATCCGGGGCGTCGCCGCGCGCCTGGGCATGTCGCACATGGCCATCTACACGTACTTTGATAGCCACGCGGCGCTCATGGCGGCCCTCAAGCAGCGACAGCGCGCCCGGATCCAGGCGCGGATCGAGGCGGCCCTGCGCAAGGCGGAGGAAGGCGACCCGGCCGAGGCCGTGCGCGAGTACCTGGCCCACACCGTACACGTCGCCTATGAACACCCGCGGGTGTTCAAGTTGCTGTGGGTGCTGCCTCCGGGCGACAAGGAACCGGCCGCCCACCGTTCCGAGCGCATGGCCCACCACCTCAAGCACCTCTCCCAGCTCGTGGAACTGGGGATGGCGCAGAAGGCCTTTGCAGTGCGCGATCCGTTCCTTGCGGCCGCCACGGCGTTCAGCATCACGATATCGCCGCTGATCCTGTACTACAGCGGACACCTGCCGGGCCAGGAACTGCGGGATTCTTTGGTGCAGGAAGCCATGTCCGCCGCCATGGGATACCTGGCCGGCTCATCCGCCCCCGACGCGGCCACAGATGATGAGGAAAGGGAACCTGTATGCAGTCTCTCCGACGCCTGTTAGTGTTCATGCGGCCCTACCGGGTCGCGGCCATCCTGTCGCTGGTGGCTCTCGCGGGCGTGGTCGCCGGCGACCTGGCCGTGCCGAGGCTCATTCAGCGCGTGGTGGACCAGGGCATCGTGCCAGGAGACCAGGACTTGGTGCTCCGTACCACGGGGATCATGCTCGCGGTCACGTTGATGAACACCGTCCTGGGCCTGGCCAACAACTATCTCTCCATCCGCGCCGGACAGGGTTTTGGCGCGGACCTCCGCGAGGCGCTGTACCGCAAGGTGCAATCGCTCTCCTTTGGCAACCTGGATCATCTGGAGACGGGGCAGCTGCTGGTGCGGCTGACCAGCGACGTGAACGCCGTGCACATGGTGATCCAGATGTTCCTGCGCATCCTGACGCGCGCGCCGCTCCTGATGGTGGGCAGCATCGTGCTGATGGTGGCCACATCGCCGCGGCTGGCGCTGGTGCTTCTGATCACTTTCCCCGTGGTGACAGTCATGATCGTCCTGTTTGGCAGTCGCGGCCGGCGGCTCTTTACCGAGGTGCAGCGACGGCTCGACCGCCTGAACACCGTGATGCAGGAGAACCTTTCCGGCGTACGCGTGGTCAAGGCGTTCGTGCGCACCGCCTATGAGGAGGAGCGTTTTGAGGAGGCGAACGAGTCCCTCACGGCGCAGTTCCTGTTCATCATGCGACTGTTCTCGGTGATCATGCCTACCATGCGCTTCATCCTGAACCTGGGTATGGTGGCGGTGGTCTGGATCGGGGGCCTCCAGGTCCTCGGGGACACGATGACCGTGGGCCAGGTGATCGCCTTTGCCAACTATCTCCAGATCGCGACCTTCCCGATGATGATGTTGGGCATGATGGTCGCTCAGGTATCGCACGCCGAGGCGTCGGCCGGCCGCATCGTGGAAGTGCTGGAGACGCCGAACCAGGTTGTGGAACCTGCCGAGCCGATCGCAATGCCCGTTCGGGGACGGGTAGCGTTCGAGAACGTGACCTTTTCCTATGACGGAAACGGCTCGGAGCCGGTCTTGCAGGACATCAGCCTCGTCGCCGAGCCGGGCGAGACCGTCGCCGTCCTGGGGGCCACGGGGGCCGGCAAGTCCAGCCTCGTCCACCTGATCCCGCGCTTTTACGATGCCACCGACGGGCGCGTGACCGTGGACGGCGTGGACGTGCGCGACCTATCGTTCGAGACGCTCCGCCAGCAGGTAGGGGTCGCGCTCCAAGAGGCCGTGCTCTTTTCCGGCACCGTGCGAGACAACATCCGCTACGGCAGGCCCGATGCCACCGACGAGGAGGTCGTTGCCGCCGCCAAGGCGGCCGAGATCCACGAATACATCATGAGCCTCGCCGATGGGTACGACACGATGATCGGCCAGCGCGGCGTGAACCTCTCGGGTGGGCAAAAGCAGCGGGTGTCGATCGCCCGGGCGCTCCTGATGAACCCACGGATCCTGATCCTCGATGACTCGACCAGTGCGGTCGACGTGGAGACGGAGGCTCGCATCGAACTGGCCCTCAAGGCCCTGCCCGACGCGCACACGCGGTTCGTGATCGCCCAGCGCATCAGCACGGTGCTGAATGCCGACAAGATCGTCGTGCTGGACCGTGGGCGGATCGCGGCGATCGGCACGCATCAAGACCTCCTGTCCTCCAGTCCCATCTACCAGGAGATCTATGAGTCTCAGCTTGGAAACGGAGTGGTAGTCAATGGCAGCAACTAGCAGAGGCTCCGGCAGCAGCGGCACCAGCCGACCGGCGATGGGGCAGCGGCGCGGGCCGATGGGCCGGCATGGCGCGTTCGAACGCCCCAAGGACGCCCGGGGCACCGTGGCCCGCTTGGCGGCCTACCTGCGGCCGTACATCGCGCAGCTGAGCGTCGTGGTGGTGCTCGAGATCCTGAACAGCGCCATGGCCGTTCTCGGCCCGTTCCTGATGGGGTTGGCCATCGACGCACTCTCCATGCCGGATGCCACGACGCGCCTCCCACGGGTGATGGCGATCATGGCCGGTTCGTATGCCGGTGCGTGGATCACGCAGTTGGGCCAGGCGTACATCATGGCCGGCGTGGCGCAGACTGCGCTCAAAGCGATGCGGCGCGACCTGTTCGCACACCTTCAGAGGCTCAGCCTGCGGTACTTTGACCAACATGCCCACGGCGACCTCATGAGTCGTCTGACGAACGACATCGACGCGATCAGTCGCGTCCTATCGCAGAGCGTCACGCAGTTCATGACCAGCGTCCTTACCCTGATCGCCATCCTCGTGGTCATGTTCGTGACCAACCTGTGGCTGACCCTGGTGACGCTGCTGGTCATCCCGCTGATGTTCATGGTTACGATGACCATCGCCCGGAAGGTCCGCGATCGGTTCCGGGCGCTGCAAGGTCAGCTCGGCGACCTGAACGGCCAGATGGAGGAGACCGTCAGCGGCGCCAAGGAGATCCAGGCGTTTCATCAGCAGGACGCCGCGGTCGCCTCCTTTGCCCGCCTGAACGCCCAGGTGCGCGACACGGGCATCTTTGCCCAGACCCTGGCCATGGCCGTGATGCCGATCATGAGCGTCCTGGCCAACCTGAACCTGGCGCTCATCGCCGGCGCCGGCGGGTGGCTGGCGCTCCGCGGGATGGCCACCGTTGGCACGATCGCGTCGTTCATCCAGTATGGCCGACGGTTCGGCATGCCGCTCCGGCAGCTTTCGGAGACATACAACAACATCCAGTCGGCGCTGGCGGGCGCCGAGCGGGTCTTTCAGACGATCGACGAGGTGCCCGATCTCCAGAATGCTCCGGACGCCAAGCCCCTCGATGATATCCGCGGTGACGTCGTGTTCGACGACGTCTGCTTTGGGTACGATCCCGGCGTGCCGGTGCTCAAGAACGTGTCGCTGCACGCGCATCCGGGGGAAACCATCGCCCTGGTGGGGCCCACCGGCGCGGGCAAGACGACCATCGTGAACCTCCTGTCACGGTTCTACGACGTGAACGAGGGGGCCATCCGCATCGACGACCACGATGTCCGGGACGTGCAGATGGAGAGCCTCCGCCGCCAGCTCGGCGTCGTGTTGCAGGACACGTACCTGTTCTCGGAGAGCGTGATGGACAACATCCGCTACGGGCGGCTGGACGCCACCGACGAGGAGGTCATCGAGGCGGCGCGCCTGGCCAACGCCGACCAGTTCATCCGGCGGCTGCCCGAGGGCTATGATACGGAGCTCTCCGAGCGAGCCTCGAACATCTCCCAGGGGCAGCGGCAGCTACTGGCCATCGCCCGGGCGGCCCTGGCCGATCCGCGCATCCTCGTGCTCGACGAGGCCACCTCCAGCGTGGACACCCGTACCGAGGCCCAGATCCAGGAAGCGTTGCTCAAGCTGATGGAGGGGCGGACGTCATTCGTCATCGCCCACCGCCTGAGCACCATCCGGAACGCCGACCAGGTGTTGGTGATCAACAAGGGCGAGATCATCGAGCGGGGAAGCCACGAGAGCCTCCTGGCCGATCGGGGCTTTTACCATCAGCTCTATATGAGCCAGTTCAAGGGGCGCGGCGTCGAATCAGTGCCCGTGCCTGGCGCGGCTCCGCTGGACGGATCCTCTCCGGTGGCGGAGCCCGCCGAATAGGATTCCGCCGTCGCCGACACGCGAACGCCCGGGCTGACTGGCCCGGGCGTTCGTGCGTGCACGGTGGTTCCCGACAGGCGATCCGTGGCAGCCCGGTCATCTGGGGGAGACGGGCGCTGGCCGGATGGGGAGGGCGCATCCTGGACCAGGGCACACGCCAAGACGCTCCCATCGTGGGATGCGAGGCGTGTTCCAGCCTGCTACGATGGTCCCCGCAGCGTACGCGAGGATCAGGGGAGAAGCGGGCATGCGTTTCAGGATGCGACGGAGTTGGCGGCGGAGACTGCGGGACAACCGCGGCCGCCTGATTGGCATGTTCGCCGCGCTCCTCATCGCGCTGGCGGGCCTGCTGCTGAACCAGCAGCCCGCCCAGGGCCTGCAGTCGGCCGCCGGCACGCGGCCGGGGGCCGCTGCGCTGGCGCGCCCGGCGGACGGCCTCTGACCCCCTGCTACTCTACCGGGTTCAGCACGCGCCCGATAAAGAGCACCTCGCCGGTTCCCCGGTCGCGGATGAGGTAGATGAACGGCCGGTCGATCGTCATGTTCACCGGTCGGGACGGGGCCGCGGCTCCCGCGGCCACGATGACCGCGGTGGCCGCGGCCGCCTCGGTGCCCTCTTCGTTCACGTCGACGAACGCCTTGTGCACCACGTCGCTGATGAACAGGTCGCGGGTGCCGTCCATCCCCGCAAAGTTCGCCGGGCCGTAGGCAAACGCATCGGTCATCCCCAGCGCCTGGAGGGTCTCGCCGAGGGAGAACGCGGACTCGCAGCGAAACCTAGGAAAGGCCAGGTCGACGAGTTCGCTGGTATCCAGACTGCCCACGATGGCCTGTAGTTGTTCGGCATCCAGTCCGGCCTGGAAGGCCTCGAACCGATCGGCGTCGGGCACGATCACCGTCATCACCAGCGCGTTGCCGATGTAGGGGATCTCGATCGCCCGGTAGCCGGCCGAGTGAACGTACCGGTAGTGCCCCTGGCGCCGCATCATGCTCACCCAAACCTCGTCGCCATCCAGCGCAAAGAACTTGCCATCGGAGGTGTTCTCCACACGGAACGGATCCTGCCACGAGGCATAAAAGTAGGTGGCGTTCGTGAGCACCAGGCGGGTGATCTCGTTCAGGGCCCCCTCGGGGATGAGATCCTGGATGCGGCCCTCGGTCTCCTCCGACACCCAGGCGTTGATCGTCTGGCGGGCCTCCTCGGCGGC
>JAAZBQ010000130.1 GCA_012513725.1 Chloroflexota bacterium | reverse complement strand
CGGGAGGCGATCGCCGACGCCGGGCTGACGGCGGACGGGATCGGCGACCGGGGCGCGGTGATCACCGGCTCGGGGATCGGCGGGATCCAGACGAACTCGGAGCAGACCGTGGAGCTCCACGACCGGGGGCCGTCGCGGATCAGCCCCTTTCTCATCCCCATGATCCTGACGGACATGGCGGCGGGGATGATCGCCATGGAGGTTGGTTTCAAGGGGCCCAACATGTCGGTATCCAGCGCCTGCGCCAGCGCAGCGAACGCCATCGGCGAGGCCAGCGAGATGTTGCGCCGCGGCGCGGCGGACGTGGCCATCTGCGGGGGCTCGGAGGCCGCCGTGGTGCCCATCGCCGTGGCGGGGTTCTCGGCCATGCGGGCCATCTCGGAGCGCAACGACGCCCCCGAATGCGCCTGCCGCCCCTTTGACCGGGATCGGGACGGGTTCATCATCGGCGAGGGGAGCGCCATGCTGGTCCTCGAGACGCTGGAGCACGCCACCGCCCGGGGAGCGCGGATTCACTGCGAGCTGGCCGGCTATGGCTCCACCGACGACGCCTTTCACATGACCGCTCCCGACGAGGACGGCGCCGGAGCGGCGGCCTGCATGCGCCGGGCGCTGGAGGCCGCCGGCCTCTCCACCGGCGACGTGGACTATATCAACGCCCACGGCACCAGCACCCCCCTGAACGACGCCACCGAGACCCGGGCGATCAAGGCGCTCTTTGGCGAGCAGGCCTACTCGATCCCCATCTCCTCGACGAAATCGACCCACGGGCACCTCCTGGGCGCCACCGGGGCGCTGGAGGCGGTGCTATCCGTCAGGGCCCTCGAGGAGGGCGTGTTGCCCCCGACGATGAACCTGGACAACCCCGAAGACGAGTGTGACCTGGACTATATCCCCAACCAGGCCCGCCGCGCCGCGATCCGTAGCGTCCTATCCAACTCCTTTGGCTTTGGTGGTCACAATGCTTGCCTTGTCTTTACCAAATTCTAAGTCCAACGGCAACGGCGCTCACCGCAAGGTGCGGGCCGAGATCGTCGGCTGGGGCATGTGCGCGCCCCGGCGGGTGATGACCAACGACGAACTCGCCGCCATGCTGGATACCTCCGACGAGTGGATCCGCGGGCGCACGGGGATCGCCCGGCGGCACATCGTCTCCGACGGCGAGACGACGGCCTCCATGGCCATCGCCGCGGCCCAGGATGCGTTGCAGGTGGCCGACGCCGACCCCCGGGAGATCGACCTGGTCATCGTGGCCACCTCGACCCCCGACCACGTCTTTCCCTCGACGGCCTGCCAGGTGCAGGATGCGCTCGCGGCGCGGCACGCGGGCGCCTTTGACCTGAACGCGGCGTGTTCGGGGTTCGTCTATGCCCTGGCGATGGGGCACCAGGCCATCGCCTCCGGCGAGCACCAGCAGGTCCTCGTCATCGGCGCCGACGCGCTGAGCAGCCGGCTGGACTGGACCGATCGGGGCACCTGCATCCTCTTTGGCGACGGGGCGGGGGCGGTGCTCCTGCGCGCCACCGACGCGGACGCCGGCGTGATGGCCACCGTGCTTGGCGCCGACGGCTCGGGAGGCGAGCTGCTCAAGATCCCGGCCGGAGGCTGCGCGGTGCCCACTACCCACGAATCGGTCACCCAGGGGCTCCATTACCTGCGGATGGACGGTCGCCTGGTGTATCGCTTTGCCTCCGGCGTCCTGGCCGAAGCGGCGGAGCAGGTGGCCCACAAGGCGGGCTGGGAGGTCTCGGCCATCGATCGGCTGATCCCCCACCAGGCCAACGTGCGGATCATCGAGTCCGCCGCCAAGCGCCTGGGGCTGCCGATGGAGCGGTTCGTGGTGAACCTGGAAGAGTACGGGAACACCTCGGCCGCGTCGGTGCCCATCGCCCTGTGCGAGGCGATCGAGGCGGGCACCATCCGGCCCGGCGACCAACTGGTGATGGTCGGCTTTGGCGCCGGGCTGACCTGGGCGGCGGCGGCGGTCAAGTGGCGTCGGTCGCCGGAGGAAGTGTACGTCTCGCGGCAGCGGCGTTGGTGGCGTTGGAGCCTGTACCAGTGGGCCCATCTGCGCTCGGGCGTCCGCCGGGGGCTGGGCCGCCTGGCCATCTGGTTCATCCGTACCGTCGAGGGGCGCGACGACCGCTGAGGGTTGCCCCACCGGGCGGCATTGAGCCGCCCGGTGGGGATAGATCTATGCCTCGGGCTCCGGTCGGCCCCGCATCATGAGCGACCACTCGCCTTGCTGAACCGTGGCGCCGTGCTGGTTCACCACGGCGACGTCCATCACCACGATGCCGCCGCCGGCCGAGGGCATCGGCCGCGTGCGGGTGACCCGGGCGCGGATGGTGATGGTGTCGCCGATGTGGACCGGGGCCTTGAAGCGCCAGTCGAGCCCCAGGAAGGCCATCACGGTGCCCTCGATGAACCCCGCTCGAGCGACCAGCCCCGAGGCG
>JAAZBQ010000829.1 GCA_012513725.1 Chloroflexota bacterium | reverse complement strand
GCGGCTCGGGGCCAAAGGTGATGGCGTCCTGGGGGCAACGGACGGCGCATTCCAGGCAGAGGGTGCACTCGGCCGAGTCGGAGGCATAGCCCTGCGCCCCATCCACCGTGCCCATCGGGCAGGACCGCGCGCAGGCCCCGCACGACACGCAGGTCTCCCCCACCCGGCGCTTGAGCCCCGGCGCCTTGGCCACCAATCCCAAGAGCGCCCCCAGCGGGCACCCGTAGCGGCACCAGGCCCGGGGCGCCAGGCGGTTGGCGAGGAGGATGGCCCCCAGGAGCGCTGCGACGCCCACGATCCCCGCAGTGTAGGTCTGCTCGTAGGTCAGGAACGTCCCCCGGATCGCCCCGTCAAAGGCCATCAGCCCCCCGCGGAGCGCCGGGAACCGGTACAGTGCGCCCTCCAGCGCGGTGACCAGCCAGGTGAGCGCCGGCAGCGCCACGGTCCCCACACCCCGGATGAACAGGGTCACGGGATCCAGGATCAGGAGGGTCAGCACGCCCCACAACGCCGACGCGAGGATGAGGAAGAGGAGGACGTACTTGAGCCGGCGCCAGCCTGCCGCCACCTTTGCCCGCCCGGCGCGGGGCGAGGTCCACTCGATCAGGGTCCCCAGCGGGCAGAGCCATCCGCACCAGAACCGCCCCAGCGCCACGGTGGCCCCGAGCAGCACCACGGCGGGGAGAAAGCGCCCCAGCCAGGCGCGCCCGGCGAGCATGGCCGCCAACCCCGCCAGAGGATCCAGCCGCACCAGGGTGTCGGCGGGGAGGGGCGGATGGACGTCCCGCAGGGTATAGACGACGAGTAGGGTGAACCCCGCGAACGCCAGCCCCTGGGTGGCGCGCCGCAGCCGCCGCACCCCGGCGTGGGAGAGGCGCAGCCTAGACATGCAGTTCCTCGACGGCGACCCCCGCGAGGTCCATGGTGCCCAGGCCCATCTCGGCCGCCGCGGCGATATAGCCGATCTCGGCGGGGGGCACGTCAAAGAGGGAGCAGGCGTAGGTGTCCGCCGCGACGAGGTCGGCCGAGGCGATCACTGTGTTGGCCTGCTCCACGTCCTCCAGGTTGCCGCCGGTGGGGCCGTTGCGCCGCAGGATGCGCACGGCATCGATCACCGTGAGCTCCGGCCGCACGACGGAGGCCAGGTCGGCGATGCGCTGGTGCAGGTTGCGGTGGATCTGGCCGCGGTTGGAGACGGTGCCCATCAGGTTCTTGCCCCCCAGGGTCAGCCGGGCCAGGTTATGGTGCTTGGCAATGGGCACGTTGATCAGGAGGTCGGCTTCCAGGATCGGCTGGTAGACGGGCCAGCGGCTGAGGTCCCGGCCCTCGGGGATGTCGGTCTCCACGAACCCCATCGGCGCCATGACCTCCATCTGGCCGCCGGCGGCCAGAACGGCCTCCTCGATCCCCGACCGCACATAGGCGGCCTGGGGGGTGCCGGCAAAGGGATAGTCCATCACCCGCACGCGCTTGGCCCCCGCCCCCAGGCACAAGCGCACCAGGGTGGCCACCACCTCCGGGTTGGTCGTCGACGCGTATTCAAAGGGCTGCGAGGCGTTGCAGATGTTGGGCTTGATGATCACGTCGGCACCCGACCGGCAGAACTTTTCGATCCCGCCGATGGCGGCAAGGGCCCGCTCGGTGAGCGCCGCGGGATCCTCCCCGCGGGCCACGGCGAGGTAGGCAGACCCCACGCTGGGGCCGGCGGCCGTCACCGTGGGGGCCACGGTCGGCGGCGCAACGGTAGGCGCCTCGGCCACGGGCTCGGCGGATGCGGTGGGCGGTGGGGCGGGGGTGGGGGTGGGGGTGGAGGGAGGCGGCGTCGGGTCTGGCGGCGACGTGGGCGCAACCGTCGGTGCGCGGGACGAACAGCCGCTGGCCATCACCCCGGCCCCCAGCACGGCGGACAGGCGCAGGAACTTGCGACGGGAAACGCTCTTCATCGTTAGGTGCTCCCAGACTAAAGTAGACCGGGCCACTCCTGGATTATCCCGCCGCAGGCCGCCCTGTCAAGTCCGCCCCCGCCCCCGGAGGACCCTCCCTACGCCGGGCTGAGATGGGGGCGGGGTGGATTTGCGAACTGGGGAACTTGACACCCCCCTTTCGCCGTCTATAATCCGTGGTCAAATGGTGCGGGCTTGCACCGGGATCACGCTGACAGGAGAACCAGGGTGACGTTTGTCCTCGTCTCGAGTGGAGAGTCGTTCGAGAGTGCCATGCGGCGTTTCAAGCACGTCTGTCAGGAGGATTGCATCCTCTCGGAGGTGCGCCAGCGCCGGTTCTTCGAGCCGCCCAGCCAGGCGCGCAAGCGCAAAAAGGCCGCCAAGCTGCGCAAGAGCCGCCGCACGAGCCGCAAGGTCGACAACCTGTACTAACCACTCCCGCCGACCGGGGGCGCCCGCCGCACACGACGGGCGCCCCCGGCGGAGGACGCCCCCAGGTCCCTGCAGCGGGACCCGCCAGCACCAACGCCCGCCGGGTCGCTCCCACTCCAGGAGGTTCACCCGGCTGCACGGCGTCTCCCCCCTCGCCTCATGCAGAGGCGCGCGGGGGCGCCGCATCCGGCCGGTTGCTCCCACGTCCTGCGTCGGTCTGCGTCCTGCGCACGGGCTCTGCTGACCACACGGACGCCGTCCCGCTCAGCGGGCGCCCCTCGGGCCCCCGCCGCCGGGGCGTTCAGCATGGCGATGCGGCCCGGAGGACGCACCGAGTGAGAATGATGAGACGCCGCCCAGGCCAACCGGAACGCCATCTACCCGCCCCTCACCGCGAGCCGGAGACACGTCTCGTCCAGGCCCTGCGCCTGGCCGGCCTGGCCCTCCTGCTGCTTCTCTCCTGGACCGCCGCGTTCGTACTCCTGCCCTCCGCCGACCGGGTCAGCGTGCAGGTGGGCGAGCCCTCGCCGCGCAACGTCCTGGCCCCCCGGCGCCTGGTGTACGTCAGCGAGATCAAGACGGAGGAGGCCCGCGCCGCCGCCGCAGCCCGCGTGCCGGAGACCTACACCGGCCCCAATCTAGCCATCTCCGAGGAGCGGGTCCTTGCGCTGGGGCAGGCCCTGGAGGCGATCGCCGCCCTGCGCGCCGACGCATCCCTCTCCGCCGACGAGCGGCTGGCCCGCCTCGCCCAGTCCCCCGATCTCCAGATCGACGATCGCCAGCGCAACCTGCTCCTGACCAGCGATGACCCCGGCTGGGAGTCCATCCGCTCCGAGGCGCTGCGCGTCCTCGACGTGGTGATGCACGACGAGGTCCGCGAGAACCAGGTGCTGGCCAAGGCGCAACAGGGCTACCGCCTGATCCGCATCGACCTGCCCGCCGAGCATCGCGAGCTCATCACGCGCCTCGTCGTCAGCTTTGCCGCGCCCAACTCGTTCCTCGACCTGGAGCAGCTGGAAGCCGCCCGCCAGGCCGCCCGCCGCCTCGTGGAGCCCGTCCAGTGGACGATCCGCGCCGGCGAGGCGATCGTGCGCGAGGGCGAGATCGTCTCTCCCCTGGCCCTGGAGCGCATGGAGGTCCTGGGGCTGCTGGCCGAGCCGCCCCGCTGGGACGACGTGATCGCCGCGCTCTTGCTCAACGCCAGCCTCACCGTTGCCCTGTGCGCCTACCTGTACCGGGCGCAGCCGTTGCTCCTCGAGCGGCCGCGGCGCCAGTTGCTCCTGGTGCTCACCCTCATCGTCGCCGGGATCACCACCCGCCTCGCCGTGCCAGGACACGTCCTGACGCCCTACCTGTTCCCCGCGGCGGCGTTCTCCATGCTGATCGCAGCCTTTTTGAACCTCGATCTGGCCGTCATCGTCTCGGCGATCCTCAGCGTCATCGTGGGCTTTCACGCTGAGGGCTCCATGGAGCTGGTGGCCTATGTCCTGGTCGGCGGGGTGATTGGCTCCATGGTGGTGGCCCGGGTCGAGCAACTGAGCACCTTTGTGGCCGCGGCGGTGTACGTGGCGGTCTCTAACGCCGCCATCGTCCTGGCCTTTCAGCTGCGCAGCCACATGTACGATACTACCGGCATCCTGCAGCTGTTGGGCATGGCGCTGGGGAACGGGATCCTCTCCGCCAGCCTGGCCTACATCGCCTTTTCGCTTACCGGGCGACTATTCGGCATCACCACGTTCGTCCAGTTGCTGGATTTGGCGCGGCCCACCCACCCCCTCTTCCGACAGCTCCTGATCAAGGCGCCCGGCACCTATCACCACTCCATCGTGGTGAGCAACATGGCCGAGCGTGCCGCCCAGGCCATCGGCGCCGACGCACTGCTGGTGCGGGTGGGGTCCTACTATCACGACATCGGCAAGATCGCCCGGCCGTACTTTTTCGCCGAGAACCAGAACGACGGGGACAACCCCCACGACCGCTTGGACCCCCAGACCAGTGCGGAGATCATCATCGCCCACGCCACCGACGGCCTGGCCCTGGCCCGCCGCTACGGCCTGCCGGAAAAGGTATGCGATTTCATCCCCGAGCATCACGGCACCACCTTTGCCTCCTTCTTTTACCACCAGGCCACCCGCGACAACGGCGGGGAGCCCGTCGACGAGACCGCCTACCGCTACCCGGGGCCCAAGCCCCAGAGCAAGGAGACGGCCATCGTCATGATGGCCGATAGCATCGAGGCCGCCGTGCGCGCCAAGCGCCCTGCGTCGCAGGAGGAGACCGTCGCCCTCGTGCGCCAGATCGTCCTGGATCGCCTGACCAGCGGGCAACTGGACGAAGCGGACCTGAACATGCGCGACCTCGACCGCATCCGCGCGGCGTTCCTGGGGATCCTGCGGGGCGTCTTTCATCCGCGCATCGACTACCCGGCCCCCTCCCCCGCACCCGACCGGGCGGAGGCTGCCGCGGCGGTCGTGGACAAGGCGCCCGCCGCGGCCAAGCCCGGTGCCTCGGACCCGGAGGCCACCACGTCATGAAGCACCGCCACACCCACAGCCTGGCGACCAGCGTGCGCTGCGCCGCCCGGGGGCTGTGGCACGTCCTGCAGACGGAGCGGAACTCGCGCATCCACCTGGCCGTCGCCGTCGCCGCCGTGCTCCTGAGCGTCTGGGTCGGCCTGACGCCGCTGGAGTGGGCGCTCATCGTCATCGCCATCACCCTGGTGTTCGCCGGGGAGATGCTGAACACCGTCGTCGAGCGGCTGGTGGATCTGTCCATCGCCACGCCACACCCGTTGGCCGGTCAGGCCAAGGACATTGCGGCCGGCGCCGTGCTCTTTGCCGCGTTGACCGCCATCGCCATCGGCCTGCTGGTGCTCGGCCCGCCCCTCTGGGCGCGCCTGGGCGCCCTGTAACCGAACGCACCGCACCACCCGAAAAGGCTGCCCCATGGAACTCTATGCCTACTGGCGCGTGATCCGTCGATACCTGCCCCTGGTGTTGGGGCTACCCCTCCTGGTGGGGATCGCCTACCCGCTCCTCTCCACGCCCCCTGCCACCCATTATGCGGCCGGGATGCGCTTTGTGGTGGGGATCGCGCCGGAAGAGGTGCCCGACGACCAGTACACGTACGACCGCTACTACACCTGGCTGACCGCCGAGTACCTGGTCGATGACCTGTCGGAGGTGGTCAAGAGCCGGCGCTTTGCCGAGGACGTCGGCGCCCAGGCCGGCCTCGCCGTGCCGCCGGGGGCCATCCAGGGGGCCACCTCCGCCGGCAAGCTGCACCGCATCCTATCGGTCAGCATCACCTGGCCCGATCCCGAGGAGCTCGGCCGTCTGGCGGAGGCCACCGAGCGCATCCTGACCGGCGGCGCCGACGCCTACTTGGCGCAGCTCTCCACCGAAAGCGCCGTCATCTCGCTCATCGACCCGCCTTCCGTCTACCCGCTCGGGCGCTCCCTCCGCGACCGGCTGGACCTGCCCCTGCGCCTGGCGCTCGCCCTCGCCGCCGGGGTGGCCCTGGCCTTTCTCTTGGACTACCTGGACGACACCGTCCGCAGCCGGAGCGACCTGCGCGCCCTGGGCCTGCCCATCCTGGGGGAGGTGCCCGGCACCCGCCGGGGGCCCTTGGCCCTCCGCCGCCGGCGGACGCACTGAGGGGGCCAGACCTTTGGTCGGCCCCGAGGGGCATGGTATAATCGCAGCCGCCCTGCTGGCCCTGGGAGGTATGTATGGAAATCGGTGCTTATATCCGCATCATCACCAAACGCCTGTGGATCATCGCCCTCGCCGCGGTGCTCACCGCGGGCAGCGCGTTCGTCTTTAGCAAGCTACAGACCCCCGTCTACCGCTCGACGGTGTACCTGAACGTCATCCCCGCCCGGATGGATCTCGGCCTCGTGCAGACGGTCAAGTGGTACATGCGCAACTATGCCGGCCAGATCCAGTCGCGCACCACGGCCGCCAGGGTGATCGACCGCCTGCAGTTGGACATCACCCCGAACGAGTTGGCCGCCAAGCTAACGGTGAGCCCCATCGAGTCGGACTATCTCCTGCAGATTGACGCCGACGACTATGACCCCATCCTCGCCGGGCAGATCGCCCAGACGACCGCCGAGGTCTTTTCCGAAAAGATCGACGTGGACATGCTCGAGGTGGACAAGAACGACCGGCTGCAGATCTCCATCCGCGACTGGGCGGAACCCGGCGTCTTGCACAAGCCCAAGTGGAAGATCAACACCCTGGCCGGAGGCCTGATGGGAGGCCTCGTGGGCCTGCTGGTGGTCCTTATCCTGGAATGGCTGGAGGCGGACGTCATCCGCAGCAGCGAGGACGTCGAGCGCCACACCGGCGTGGCCGTCCTGGGGCTCATCCCCGCTGTTCCTGGAGCGCCGTCGCGGACCCCCGCCCGGTGGCGCCGGGAGACCCCCTTGACCGCCAGCCGCTAATCTCAACAGGAGGTCCGCCCGTGGCCGAAGACTATGGCCTGATCACCCTGCAAGATCCCGCCTCGCCGATCAGCGAGTCGTACCGCACCCTGCGGCTGAACCTGCAGTTCGCCACCGTGGACGCCGACGTGCGCACCCTGCTGATCACGTCGCCGGGCCCGGGCGAGGGCAAGTCCACCACCCTGGCGAATCTGGCCGTCACCATGGCCCAGGTCGACCAGCGGGTGATCGTTGTGGACGCCGACCTGCGCCGGCCGTACCTTCACGAGTTGTTCCACCTCCCCAGCGACCCGGGCCTCACAACGATGATGCTCGAGGACGGCGCCGTGGAGGATCCGCCCCTGCAGGATACCGCCGTGCCCGGCCTGCAGGTACTCACCACCGGGACCCTGCCGCCGCGGCCCTCGGACCTTCTGGGCTCCAAACGGATGGCGATGGTGCTCGAGGCCCTCGCGCGGCGCGCCGACGTCATCCTCCTCGACGCGCCGCCGGTGATGGCCGCCACGGATGCAGTGGTCCTGGCGAGCAAGGTGAGCGGGGTGCTCCTGGTGGTCAGCTCCGGTGACACCAAGCGCGAGCACGCCCAGCAGGCCGTCGAGCGCCTGCACAAGGTGAACGCCCGGGTAGTGGGCGCCGTGCTGAACAACGCCCCGCTCGACGCGGCGCTATCCGGATACTATGGCTAGGTAGCCGCCACGCTGCCGCCCGGCTGCCGACGCCGCGCCCCCCAGATTGCGAGGGGAGCGCGGCGTGCTTGTTCCCACGGCTGTGGATAAATCCACTCCGAACTGTGGATAACCCTGGGATTCTCGGGATAATTGTGGATATTGTTACCCTTGCGTCGCAGCGGATACGCGGCTCTCGCCCCGAGGTGTAGTGGCCGTAGGCTACGCACCCCCTAGTTGTGGGCAACGGCCTCCCCGGGCGGCGGATGGCACGCGAGGCGCCCAAAAGTTGTTCTCAACCGTCCACAACGATGTCCACCGCGCCTGGGGATGGGCGGCCACAAGCCGTTGGGGGGGCGTTGCCGCCGGCGCCCACATGTCGTCTTTTTGGCGCCCTTGCCCACATGTCCACAGGCCCTACTACTACTACTATCTTATATACTGATAGGGGATAATGGATGTGTACAAGATCATCATAGATGCTGGGGGATGACTCGGTGGGAGCCTCGGGAGATGCAGGGGGCCCCAGCGGGGGGTGTTGGGAGGAAGGCGCGATGGAGGAGATAGAGGCCCTCCGCAAACGGATGCAGCGGGCGATCGCCGAACGGAACCTGCGCGATGCGCGGGTGCTGGCGGCCATGGGCCGGGTGCCCCGGCACCTCTTTGTCCCCCATGCCGCCGTGGAGGAGGCCTACAGCGATCACCCCCTGCCCATCGGGTGTGGCCAGACGATCTCCCAGCCCTACATGGTGGCGGCGATGACCAGTCTGCTGCAACTGGGCGCCGGGAGTCGGGTGCTGGAGGTGGGGACGGGCTCGGGCTACCAGGCGGCCGTGCTCGCCGAGCTGGCCGGTGAGGTGTACAGCGTGGAATACGTCGAGGCGCTCCACGCCGAGGCGGCCGCGCGCCTGGCGGAACTGGGCTACCGGAACGTCCATCTGCGCGTCGGCGACGGCTACTATGGCTGGCCGGAAGAGGCGCCCTATGACGGGATCCTCCTCACCTGCGCGCCCGAGCGCGTGCCGCCGCCCCTCATGGAGCAACTGGCCGACGGCGGCCGCCTGGTGGCGCCCATCGGCACCCAGAAGGATTACCAGGTGCTGTGGCTCCTGCGCCGCGAGGGTGCCCGCATCACCTCGCGGCGCCTGTTCGAGGTCGCCTTTGTGCCCCTGATGGGCCACCATCCGCCCCCGGAGGCCTGAACGCCGCAGCCCTTCCCGGAGATCCGCCCCCAAGAGGATCGAGGCTCTACACGCGGGTCAGGTACTCGCCGGTGCGGGTATCCACCCGGACGACGTCGCCGTTCTTGACGAACAGCGGCACCTGCAGCTTCATGCCCGTCTCCAGGATGACCTCCTTGGAGGCGCCGGTGGCCGTATCGCCGGCATAGCCGGGCGGCGCGTCCGTCACCTCGAGGTCGATCGTGATGGGCAGCTCGATGCCGATCGGCTCGCCCTCAAAGGTCTCCAGATCCAGGACGGTCCCCTCCTTGAGGTAGTGGATGACGTCGGCGAGGACCTCGCGCGAGAGGGCCGGCTGTTCGTAGGTCTCTGTATCCATAAAGTGGTACAGCTCCCCGTCGGTGAACAGGAACTGCACGCTATGGTGATCCAGGCGCACGTCTTGGACGCGTTCGCCGGAGTTAAAGTTGCGGTTGATCGTGGCGCCCGACCGGAGGTTGCGCATCTTGGTGCGGATGATGGCGCCGCCGCGCCCGGGCTTGTAGTGGTCGTACTCGAGCACCCGGTACAGCTCGCCGTCCAGCTCGACGGTCACGCCCTTGCGGAGTTCGGTGACGGTGATCATGGGTTGTCCTCCCTGTGTCGCAAAAGTAACCGATTCATTATAGCGATGCCCCAGGGCCCCACCAAAATCCCTGCACCCATGGGGCCGGGAGGCTCGTTGACAAGATGGACAGGATTCTGGGGAGGATGTACAGGAAGGAGAGGATGAGCGGCGCGGTGCGCCAAGGCCGCGGCCATGGAACCCCCGCGGCCTCTTCCCGCGCCCAACACCCCAAGCCGCCCTCCCAACCACACTCGCCCCGACCCGTCATCCTGAGCGAAGGGAAGGACCTCTACCGCACATCGACCTCAAGGCGTTGTGCAGCGGAGGTCCTGTGGCCGGTGGATCCTTTGTCAGGATGACGCGCAGTGGAAGGCGCGTCGCTACAGATCGGCCGGGGATGTTGGCCGGTGGAGGTCCTTCGGTCGGAAGACCTCCCTGCTCAGAAACTTGACTCGGGGACCCTCGAAGGACGCCCGCGAGGATCAATCCTGTGAATCTTGTGAATCCTGTCCTCTTCTCGGTTTCTTGCGCCATGAGTGGCGCCGCGGTGACATGGGCTACTCAGGATGACAGGCAACGGGAGGTTCGTCGACAGGTGACGGCGGCGGACGACCGTCCTCTCGCAAATCCTCCCCAAAATCCCGTCCATCCTGTCAGGCGTCAGGCGCGGTTGGCGGGATCGAGCCACCGGCGGGCGAGGTCGGGGAGCACGCTGATGGGCCCCTGGCGCGCCGTGCAGCCCGGCAGCGAGCGCAGGATCGTCTTCCCGTACGACTTTGTTAGTAGGCGCTTGTCCAGCACCACCACCAGGCCATAGTCGTCCGTGCTGCGGATCAGCCGGCCGAACCCCTGGCGGAAGCGCAGGATGGCCTCCGGCAGGTAGAACTCGTTGAACGGGTTGTCGAACGTCTCGGCGCGGGCGGAAAAGACCGGGTCGGTGGGCACCGAGAAGGGTAGCTTGGTGATCACCAGGCAGGAGAGCGCCTCGCCGACAATATCCACCCCCTCCCAAAAGCTGCGGGTGCCGAGGAGGACCGAGCGATCGGTGTTGCGAAAGTTCTCCAGGATCTGTCGGCGCGAGCCGTCCATCCCCTGGCCATAGACCACGATGCCGTCATCCTCCAGGGGCCGCTGCACGGCGCGATAGGTGTTGTGCAGCTGGGAGTTCGAGGTAAAGAGCACCATCGTGCGCCCCTCGGTGGCCCGGCACAGGTCGATGATGGCCTGCTCGACGTTCTTCTGATAGTAGGGCTGGCTGGGCTCCGGAATGTCCTTGGGCACGTAGAGGAGCACGGCCGACTGAAAGTCAAAGGGCGAGTCCAGGGCCAGCTCGATGGGATCCTCGAGGCCCAGGCGGTCCTTGATGTAATGGAACGAGTTCTCGGTCTGCAACGTGGCCGAGGTGAGCACCACGCAGTCCTTCTCGTCAAAGAGCCGCTCGCGCAGGAGCGGCCCCACGTGGAGGGGCGCGCTCTGCAGGGTGATCTCGCCGTCGCGGCTGGCCACCGTGAGCCAGTACACCTCGCTGGCCTCCGCCGAGGTGACGATCCGCTCCAGCCCCAGCCACATCTCGGTGCCCGATTGGGCGGTGGCCTTGAGTTCCTGGAGGAGTTCGTCGCGCTCGGGGTCGTCGTCCTCCTTGGCGCGCTCCTCGAGGGGCTTGATGAGGGCCTCCAGGGTCTTGAGCACCCGCTGCAGGGCTGCGGAGAGCTCCGCCCAGCCCACCTCGACGGTGCTCCAATCGGGCTGGGCGCGCTGCCCGGGGGTCAGGTGTATCGTCTGGTCGTATTGGCTGGCGGCGCGGCCCTCCATCTGGTCGTCGACAAAGGCGCTGAGGGCGTTAAAGAAGGCGTACAGGCGCTGCAGGGCGCCGTCCACCTCCCCCTCGCCCCGCTCGATGAGGCCCGCCACCGCGTCGCGGGTGCGCTGG
>JAAZBQ010000129.1 GCA_012513725.1 Chloroflexota bacterium | reverse complement strand
GCGCGGCCGTCCCGTCTTGGCGTGGGGCGGCAGGTGCGGTTCGATCTGGTTCCACTGCTCGTCGGTGATCTCTTGTCTGTTCATGGTAGTAGTTTGCCATAAACGGGCCGGTTTCCAAACAGTGCCTAGACGTCCCCTTCCGGGAGGATCACTGCCGGGTTATGCCTCGTATGCTCCGCCACCTTCCGAATGGCGGGCGCCCCATCGGGAGCCGACCGGCTGGTGTCGATGGGCCGTTCGGCACCCGCGAGCGGATCGCCCGGGCCAGGCGCGACATCTTTCCTGCCCGCCCCGCGCTTGACACCCTCCCCTCCGCGACTAGACTGGGGCCACAAATCCATAGCCCGTCTCCGACCCATCCGCCCTACCGGCGGGCACACGGCCTGCCCAGGGGCGCTGGGCGATAGGGTGCGGCTGGAAACGGCCACGCCTCCCGTGTTTGCAAAGGAGACCTACTGCGCCGGCCCGTTCGGACGGCGCCTCCTTGCCATGCGGAGGCGCCGTCCTGTTGTTTGGGCGGCGTCCCCGTACGGGTGGTCTTGCCGTGCTGCACCTCCGGGAGACGGACCATCACGCTCCGGAGGATCCACCATGCGTCCCAGATTTCCGGTTCTCATCCTCGTCCTGTCCCTGTTCCTAATGGCAGGGATGTCCGGCTGCGGCGGCACACCCACCGCCCAGCTTCCGACGGCCGAGCCGACGCTACCCCCCCAGGCAGCTCCGAGTGCCCTCCAACTGACGGTGGCCGGCCAGCTCTTTGATGGCGCCGCCCTGCGCGACCTCGAGGTCACCAAGACGGTGCAGACCCCCAAAGGTGAGGAGGCCACCCACACGGGCATCGGCCTGAGGGCCCTCCTGGATAAGGTCGCCATGCATGAGGGCGCCATCACCCTGGTGGCCTCCGATGGCTATGCCTCCGAAGTGGCCGTCGCCGATGTGAGTGACGACTGCCTGTTGGCCTACAACGACAACGGCGGGCTGGATGCCGTGATGCCCGGGCTGGGAGGCGGCGCTTGGGTAAAGGACGTCGTCGAGATCGGCATGGCCGAGGCGGCCGCCGAGCCCGAGCCCGAGGCCGAGACGGTCATCACGATCAACGGTCGGGCGTTCACCCAGCAAGATCTCGAAGCGCTTGAACAGGTCAGCCAGGATGTCGACGGCAAGACGTACCAGGGCGTGCGCATCCTCGACGCCCTCGAGGCGGCCGGCGTCACGGCGGGCCAGATCACCATGGCGGCCAGCGACGGCTACTCGGCCGGCGTGGACGTGGCGGTGCTGACGCCCGAGTGCCTCCTGGCCTATGCCGACGACGGCACCGTGGGCGCCGTGTTCCCCGGGATGGACAAAGGGCTGTGGGTCAAGATGCTCGCCGAGATATCTGCGGAGGGCGGCGCTCCGGGCGGTGAGGCCGGCGCCGAGGCGGAGGTGCCTGCCGACGCCATCCTGATCGTCAACGACCACCTCTTCACCCTGGCCGACCTGCAGGCGCTCCCTCAGGTGGAACAGGAGATCGAGGGCCAGGGCTACCAGGGCGTGTCGCTCTTGGCAGTGCTCGAGGCGGCAGGCGTTACAGAGGGCACGATCCTCATGACGGCCACCGACGGCTATGCCGCGGGCGTGAACATCGACGCCCTGAACCCCGAATGCCTTCTGGCCTACGAGTCGGGGGGCACGGTGGGGGCCGTGCTGCCGGGGATCAGCCGCGGCAGTTGGGTCAAGATGCTGGGCACCATCACCATCGATGAGGGCGCGCCGGTCGCCTCGGCGGAGCCCCTGCCCACGCGGGTTGCCCCCGCCGCGGGCAACACCCGCGTGGTGGTGGACTCGCTAGGCAAAGAGGTGACCATCCCGGCCCAGGTGGCCAGCGTCGCCTCGATGCGCTCCGGCACCACCGAGATCATCTGCGCCCTCGGCCAGGCGGACAAGATCATCGCCGTCGACGAGATGGTCAAGGCGGGGGAGAGCTATGGCGCGTTCATCGCCTCCATTCATCCGGAACTGATGGACCGGGCGGCCCCCTATCGCAACCGGGACATCAACGCGGAGGAGATGCTGCGCCTGAACCCCGACGTGGTGCTCCACGGCGGCTATGGCCGCATCAGCCAGGCGGAGGCCCTGCAAAAGCAGGTGCCCGATATGCCGATCGTCATCGCGCATTTCGAGACGATCGCAGAGTACATGAATGATGTGCGCATCGTGGCCCAGTGCGTGAACGCCGAGGACGCCGCGGAGCGCCTCATCGCCACGTTGCAGGGCACCCTCGATTTCGTCACCGAGCGCGTGCAGGATATCCCCGAGGGGGACAAGGTGCGCGTGTTCTATGGCGGCCACGATATCTACAAGGCCTACACCGGCACGACGTTCGAGCACGCCCAGATCGTCATGGCCGGGGGCGTCAACGTGGCGGCCGACCTGGAGGGGTGGCATCCCGAGGTCTCCGCGGAGCAGCTCCTGGTGTGGGACCCCGAGGTGATCATCGTCCTGAACGGCGTGGACGTGGACGCCATCCTGGCCGACCCCAAGGTGCAGGGCGTGTCGGCGATCAAGAACCGGCGCGTGTACAGCCTGCCCGAGGCGAGCTGGGACTTTTCCTCGCCCCGTGCGCTGTTCTGCATCGAGTGGCTGGCCCAGATCCTCTACCCCGAGCGCTTTGCCGATATCGACATCGACACCGAGGCGGACGCCTTTTACCGCGCGGTGTTCGGCGTGGACTATGCGGGGCCGGCGCTGGGGACCGGCGCCGCCCCCGAGGCGGAGACGCGCACCATCACGGATATGATCGGGCGCCGGGTGGAGGTCCCGAGCCAGATCATCCGGGCCATGCCCCTATCGTCCGACATCACCGGCGTGCTGATGGCGCTGGGTGCCGGCGATCAGCTGGCGGCCGTCGACAGCATGACGCCGGGGAACGCCAACCTCCTGGCGGCCTTTCCCGAGTTGGCTGCCCTGCCGGCGCCGTGCGCCTTTTTCGATGCCAATGCCGAGAGTATCCTGGCAGTCGACCCCGACGTGGTGCTCACCGTGTCGTGGCAGCGCGACCCCGACAGGCTCCAGGAGATGATGGGCATCCCCGTGGTGTGCATCGACCTCAACCTGTACGCCCCGACCATCCGCTTCCTGTCGGAGATCATGGGCGCCGAGGAGCGGGCGGACGAGATCGTCGGCTACTACCAGGAACGCCTGGCTGCCATCCACGAGGCACTGCAGGACGTCCCCCGCGCCG
>JAAZBQ010000828.1 GCA_012513725.1 Chloroflexota bacterium | reverse complement strand
TTCTGGGACACCAGCGGCCTCAGCGGGCTGTATACCCTCCAGCTGAACGTGGCCGCGGCCGGGGGCGTGCAGCAGTTCGCCGTCCAGGTGCTGGTGGATGGCACCCCGCCGGCGCTCTCCCTCCTCTCGCCCTACAACGGCCAGCGGATCAGCCGCAGCCAGCAGGACTATATCAACATCCAGGTGAGCGCCGTCGACGACACGGCCATGGACCGGGTCGAGTTCTACGGCAACGGCCAGTTCCTGGGCTACAGCACCGTCGCGCCGTACACCAAGCGGTGGATGCTGTCGTCGTCGGGATCCACGCCGGAGCATGACTTTGACCTGGAAGGCGTGGTGGAGGAGCCTCGCGGCGATGAACTGCACCGCCGGGAGGTCGTCATGGAGGGGGACCGCCAGGTCCACATCCACACGGTCCATCGCGACGGCCAGGTGATCCGAACCGAGCGCGTTAGCCGCGGCCCCGATGGCGGCATCGCTTGGGTGGTCCTGGGGCCCGATGGGCAGGTGCTCTCCTCCAGCGAGGGCGGAGGCGGCGCCACCCGCAGCATCTATGTGGTGGCCTACGACCAGGCCGGCAACCGCGTGCAGAGTCCGACCATCGAGGTCCAGATCGTCCGCTAGGAGATCACGTTACAGACGCCGCCCTCCCGAGGGGCAGAGGCCGCCGCAGATCATTCGGCGCCTCGCTACCTTCGGGAGGGCGGCGTCTGTGCGTTACTCCTCGTCCCCGGCCTTGTGGGGCGAGACGACCAGGGTCTGCTCCTCGCGGTAGGTGACCATACCGGGGCCCGCGCCCCTGATCGGGCGGACGTGGCGCCGCTCGGTATAGTCCACCTGCACCCGGGGCTCGCTGCGGGCGGCCGAGTAGCGAGCGGCCAGGGCCGCCGCCAGGCGCAGCGTCTCTTCCGACGGGGGGCCCTCGGCCGTACGCACGATGACGTGGGCGCCCGCGACGCCGTGGGCGTGCAGCCACAGGTCCCCGGGTGAGGCCATTCGAAAGGTCACCCGGTCGTTCTCTCGGCTGTTGCGCCCCACGAGGATGAGGGTGCCGTCGGGCGCCCGCACGCTCAGCGGCTCGGTGCGCGGCGTGGCGCGCTTTCTGCCTTTGCTCGATCCGCCGCCGGCCTCGGTGAGTTCCTGTTCGATGCGGTCCAGAGCGGGCCGATCGGGGGCCAGGTCCACGTCGGTCTGCAGCTGGCGGAGGTACTCGATCTCCAACTCGGCCCGGCGCACCAGCGCGGGCACCTCCTCGCCGGCCGCCTGCCGCTTGCGGTACCGCGCAAAGTAGGCCTGGGCGTTCTCTGCGGGCGACAGGCGCGGATCCAGCGGAATGACGACGGGCGGGTCGCCGGCGTCGCCGCCCAGCAGCTCGGGATCCACCCGCACCTCCTCCTGCCCGGGGGCGATCTGCCAGGCCACGGCCAGGATGGCACTCCCGTAGGCCTGCAGCCGCTCGAGCTCCTCGGGCGGCACCAACCCCTCGCGCAGCGAGGCCAGCCGACCCTGCAGGCGCCCGATCCGGTCGGCGATCATCGCCTGCAGGCGGTCGCGCACCTGCTCGTAGGGATCTAACTCGGCGCGGGCGGCGAGGATCGTCTCGATCGCCTCGCTCATCGATGCAACCGGCTCGCTCCGGGCATAGTGTTGCAGGGTATAGGGGGCATAGGCGACCGGCGCACCGCCCTCGGCCTCCGCGTAGGCCACGCACGGCGCCCAACCGCCCTCCTCGCCGAGGCGAAAGAGGCCCTGGATGACCCGCACGAGCGCGGCCACTCCCTCGCGCGCCCCGCCTTCGGGTCCGAGGATGCTCTCGGCCGGAGCGTCGGCGCGCCCGGCCGCCCGGTGGGCGATCTCCCGCGCCACGATGGGGCTCACCCCGGCCACCGTCTGTACCAGTCGCCGCCACAGAAGGCGTTCCTGCGAGCGCTCCAGGGCCTGCTGGAGGATGCCGGGCGTCAGGAGGCGCGGGTTCTCCTTGTCCTGGGGAGGCGGGGGCACGTACTCGTGCTTGGGCAGGATCGTGCGATAGCGGTTCAGGGTCGCCGGGATGCGCTTCATCGCCTCCATGATGGTGCCCTGGCTATCGAGGAGGATGACGTTCGAGTAGCGGCCCATCGTCTCGCAGACCAGGGTGACGCGCCCCTCCTCGCCGAGAAACGTCAGGCGCAGGATGCGTTCCAGGGGCGGCTGCTCGATGTCCTCCAGCCGGGCGCCGCGGACGAACTTGCGCAGGAGGAGTTCCAGGGGCGAGGGTGCCTCGACGCCCCGCCGGGGCTTGGGGCCGGTGAGGAGCAGCCGCGCCTCCTGCGCCTCGGCGCTGACCAGCAGCTGGTGGCGCTCGCCGGTGTACACCTCCAGAGCCAGCGAGAGCTCCGAGGGGAACACCACCCGCTGCACGCGCCCGCCGAGGATGCGCTCGGAGCACTCGTCGCGGATGGCCGCCATCGTCAGGGTGTCATAGTACACGGCCGGTCTCCCTCCGAGAGGTTGCCGAGGTACTCGATCGCCTTTGCCAGTTCCGCGGCGCCATAGCCGCCGTGGACACGCACGCGCCGGAGGGTGTACAGGTCGCCGTTGCCATGGTCGATGCCCTGCTCGGTGAGGACGGCGCCCCAAAAGTCCA
>JAAZBQ010000128.1 GCA_012513725.1 Chloroflexota bacterium | reverse complement strand
TTGGCCCTCTCCTGCCTGGGCTTTGGCCTGCTGGATGCCCCGCTGGTGCTCGCCGGCCTGGTGGTGCTCCAGCGGTTCCTCGGCGTGCTGGGCATGGGGCTGAACACCTACGTGCACCGCACGGCGCCCGATGAGGAGCTCACCCCCACCCTCACGGCCGGCATCAGCATCAACCACGTCACCTCGGTCATCATGCCGCTGATCGCGGGCGCGGTGCTCCCGTTCGTCGGGTACGAGGGGGTGTTCATCGGCACCGGCGCGCTGATCCTGCTCTCGGTGCCCTTTGCCGCCGCCATGCGCATCCCGGAGGCCCCTGTGGCCAGCCCGGCGCCGGTGATGGCCAAGTAGACCGCCTTCCGATACGAAGGGGTGACCCGTTGTCCAGCCCGTTGCTCATCATCGTCACGGGGCCGCCGGCCAGTGGCAAGAGCTCCATCGCCCGGCGCATCGCCGGGCGCTTTGGCCTGCCCAACGTCAACAAGGACGGCATCAAGGAGACCCTGTTTGACTCCTTGGGCTGGCGCAACCGGCGGCAGTCGGCCCGGGTGAACCAGGCCACCCGCAGCCTGCTGTTCCACTTTGCCGACGTGCTGCTGGCTGCCGGACGGCCGTTCGTGCTGGAGAGCAACTTTCGCCCGCGGCGCGATGAGCCCGCCTTCCACCGGCTGGCCGAGCGGTACCCCTTTCGGCCGCTGCAGGTACACTGCGACGCACCGGCCGAGTACCTGGTGCGGCGCTTTTACGGCCGCTGGCAGGCCGGCCGGCGACATCCGGGCCACGCCGACAACCTGACCGCCAGCGACATCATGCAGGATATCCGCAGCGGCCAGTTCGGGGTCCTGGATATCGGCGGGACGGTGTACCGCCTGGATACCGGCGATTTTGAGTCCATCGACTTTGCCCCCCTGTACGAGGCGGTCCGCGTGGCGCTCGCGGAGGACGAGCGGCCCTCGGGAGCATGACACAGGAGTACACGCGGCAAGCAAAAGGGGAGGAGCCATGATACCCACCTTGTTCTCCGTGAGCTACGCCGGGCTATGGGGGCAGCACGCGCTGTCGCTGGCCGACTTTATCCGGCGGGCAGCGCGCCTGGGCTACCCGGCCGTCATGCTGATGGGCAAGCGCCCGCACCTGTCGATCCTGGATACCGATCCGCAGGCCGTGGCCGCCCTGCGGGGCGTCGCCGAGGAGGCCGGCGTCGAGATCGCCACGGTGGCCGCGTATACCGATTTCAGCCTTCCCCACGCTGCCGAGGTACCCCTGGTGGAGATGCAGATCGGGTACGTGGGCGCCCTGGCGCGGCTGGCCCAGGCGCTGGGGGCCAAGATCGTGCGGGTGTTCACCGGCTATGCCACCGGCCCCGAGGCCACCGGCCGCGACTGGCAGACCTGCGTGACGGCCATCCGCGAGTGCTCCGCCGTGGCCGCCGAGCATGGCGTGGTCCTCGGGGTCCAGAACCACCACGACATCGCCGTGGCCACCGAAGCGATGGCCGAGTTCCTGGCCGACGTCGACCACCCCAACTGCCGGGCCATGTACGATCCCTGGTCGCCGGCGATGAACGGCGAGGACCTCTACCGCGGCGCCCGGATGATGGCGCCCCACATGGTGCAGACCACCGCGGCAGATTATGTCCGCTTGCCGCGGTTCCGCTACCTGCCAGCGCTGACGAACTATGCCCCGGAACCGGCCATGTCGCGGGCCGTGCCCCTGGGAGAGGGGTTCATCGACCTCCCGGCGTTCTTTGCCGGCCTCAAGGAGGGCGGGTTCGACGGGTACGTCGCCTATGAGATGTGCTCGCCGGTGCGGGGCGGGGGGAGCGAGGCGAACCTCGACGACGTCGCGGCCCGGAGCCTGGCCAAGATCCGCGAGCTGGCCGGGTAGCCTGCCCCCCGACTGAGCAGAGACCTGCTTCTCTCCAGATAGCGGACGGGAGCCGCAGCGTGCACCTCAGCGTACCGCGCCACCCCGGGGCGGCGCAGCGGCTCCGACCGTCCCCTCTACGCGGCAGATCCGGCTGTCACTGACCCTGCATCCCCAGGACCACCTGCACCGAGCGGAGCAAGATCAGGAGGTCCATGTAGAGCCCCTCGTGCTTGATGTAGTACAGATCGTACTGCAGCTTGATCAGCGAGTCCTCCACCGAGGCCCCATAGCCGTACTTGACCTGCGCCCACCCCGTGATGCCGGGGCGCACCGCGTGGCGCATGCGGTAGAACGGGATCTCTTGCGCCAGCTGATCGACGAACTCGGGGCGCTCGGGCCGGGGCCCGATCAGGCTCATATCGCCCCGGAGCACGTTCCAGAACTGGGGGAGCTCGTCGATCCGCATCTTGCGCAGCAGCCGCCCGGCCGGCGTGATGCGGTCGTCGTTCCGGCGGGCCCACACGGCGCCGCTCCGCTTCTCGGCGTCCATCACCATGGACCGGAACTTGACCACGTGGAACGTGCGGCCCCCTTCGCCCACCCGCTCCTGGCGGTAGAACACGTCGCCCGGCGACGTCAGCCGGTTCACGAGCCATACCAGCGGCACGACGGAGGCCACGACCAGGCAACCCACCAAGGCCACGAGCACCTCGGCCAGGCGTCGCGCCAAGAGATACAGGCGAAAGGAAGCCGCATGGCCGAGCGGCACCACCACGTGGAGCATCCGCCCGGCATGTTCGACGGGCACCCGGGTCATCACGTGCTCGTACATGTCCGGCATGGTGGTCACCGGGATGCCGGCTTCCCAGCAGCGGAGGATGGCCTGGAAGAGGTCCTCGTGCAGGCTGCCCAGATCGCTGATCGCCACGACTAGCTCGTCGGGCCGCATCATGTGGACGAGCCTCAGGAGGTCGTCGCGGGTGCCCAGGACCCGCGCGCCCTCGATCATCTGTCCCTGCTTGGCAGCGTCGTCATCCACAAAGCCGAGGATCTCGTGGCCCGTGGCCAGGCCCACCGCGCCGTCGCCGTCCTTCCCGGCAACGGCCTGCGCCAGCACGCGGGCCGCCTGCCCCGCGCCGATCACCAGCATTGTGTGGCGGAACAACGGCTGGGTGAACGCCTTGGCATAGGCCCCTCGCCACAGGATGACGCCGCCCGTGGCGAACGTGGGCAGCAGCAGGGCGTAGGCCCGGCGGCTGGCCAACGCCGGCGTCACCAGGGGCAACAGGAGGTACACCCCGCAGGCCACCACCGCCGCGCCGCCGGCAGCCCAGAGCGAGCGGGACAGATTCGCGGCCCGCGCCAGGTCATAGACATCCAGGGCGCTGCCCACCACCAGCCACGTCGCGCTCAACACGATGTACCAGACGAACTGGTGGGGTTCAGGAGCGGCGGGCCCAGAGAGGAGCGGGTGGAGCGCGAGGGCGCCATACAACGCGAGGTTCACCATCAAGAGGTCCAAGATGGCCAACAACAGGCGGCGCTCCGAAAAGCGCAGCCGTGGGATGACCCTGGCCGCCGTGCGGGGGCGGACTCGCTCTGCCGTCCACGGGGCCGCTGAAGCGGCCGATACTCCAAGCATCTCGTACCGGTCCATCACACATCCTCCTGCATACGACTACGACAGGGGGTAAAGAGTCATGATAGCGACTACAACCCGGGTATATACGCAACTGCCCCGTGGGGTCGGGCGCGTCCGCCCCGAGGAGTCATCGGTGGCGTACGACCATAGGCATGGGCCAGGTCGCGGAGCGCCCGCGATCGGGGACGCCGGCCTACGCCGCGTCCTGCTCAACCTCCCGGACAGCACAAACCGGTTGTCACTGCAGGCACTGGCATCGTGTACGTACGGCCTGGGGAGCGATCGATGCGATGGAGCCTTCTTCAAAGGGGGATCTGGCGCGGTAACAGAAGGGGATTGGTGCCCGCTGCCGCCTACGATCGGCGGTCGTATTGGCACTTGGGACGTGTCGCGGCGATCCTGCTCGTGCCTCGGATCGCCGCGACAGGTGAATCCAGTAACGGGTGGGGCGCGTTGCCTCCTCTCGTCAGATGCAGTCGCTAACGGGTCACGGAAGCCGTGATGCCCGCAGCACTCGTCGTGACGGTAAAGCCGTTCGACAGCAGACCGGCGCCACCATCGGGATTCGTCACCCGCACGGTCCACAGGCGATCGAACTTGGGGCCACCGGTCGGGATGGCCAGGCGCGCGGTCAGGGCGCTCTCATCGACGACGGTGACGTCCGTGATGGTGGCCGGAGGCCCCTGGCCGCCCTCCAGCAGCAGGGTCGCCCCGCCCTGGAAGCCGGATCCCCGCACGGTGACGTCGACGGTGGTGCCCACGACGCCGACGTCGGGCTGGATGCTCGCCACCACCGGGTCCACGACCGGCGCCGGCGTTGGAGTAGAGGTAGGCGTGGGCGCTTCGGTGGCCGTCGGCGTCGGCAGCGCCGTTTCGGTGGGTGGCGGTGGCGTATCGGTCGGGGTCCGGGCGGGGGTGAGGGTGGGAGTAGGCGTCGGCTCATCCGTCGGCGTCAGGGTGGGCGTCGGCTCGTCCGTCGGGACGAGAGTCGGTGTCGGTTCGTCGGTCGGCGTGAGGGTCGGTGTCGGCTCATCCGTAGGTGTAAGGGTAGGTGTGGGCTCGTCCGTAGGCGTCGGCGTCGGGGTGGGCTCATCCGTTGGTGTAAGGGTCGGCGTTGGCTCATCGGTCGGCGTCACGGTCGGCATGGGTGTTTCGGTTGGCGTGGGCAGCGGCGTCTCGGTAGGAGGCGTCGTCTCCGTCGGGGGCGCCGTCTCGGTTGGCGTGGGCAGATCGGTCGGGGTGGCCGTGGGCAGCGGGGTTTCTGTGGGCTCCGCCGTGGGCGTATCGGTAGGCGTCGGCACTGCCGTCGGTGTGTCGGTGGGGGTGGGGGTGAGTGTCGGCGTCTGCGTTGGCACCGGTGTGTCGGTCGGCGTCGGTGTGGGGGGCACCTCGGTGGGTTCAGCGGTCGGCGCCGGCGCGTCCACCACGACGATTTCGGTGCTTCCCGAGTCGGTGAACGTGCCGCCGGCGACGGGGACGAACTCCCAGGTATAGTGGGTGGGGTGGAGCGTCAGCTTGATGACGCCGTGCGTCGTGTCGTTACGCACCTCGCTGTTCGGGGCAATGCCCGAGTCAAAGGTGCTCAGGCTCGACCCGCCGGTACCGACCACGAACTGCCGGATGCCGCGTCCCGGTTCGGCGCCGCCATCGGCATTCTGCTGTGCAAAGCGCTCATAGTTGTGCCGGTGGCCGCTCAGGACGATATCAGCGCCCGCTTCGTAGAGCGGCTGCCAAAAGTCCACGTGATCGTCGTCGCCGCCCTTGGAGCTGAACAGGGGCTCGTGCATGATCGCCACGATGCCGGCCTTGGTGTTCGCCGCCAGGT
>JAAZBQ010000827.1 GCA_012513725.1 Chloroflexota bacterium | reverse complement strand
TTCCGGCTTGTTCTTGCCGCTGGTGCCCCAGGGGTCGCCGACCACCTCGTACTCGGTCAGGAGCCAGTCCGCCTCGGAGGTGAGAACGTTCCGGACCATGGCCCGGTCCTCGTCGGCGAGGTGGGGATCCAGGAGGTAGGCGCCGAACATGGCCCGCTCGATGCCCAGACCGGTGATCCAGCCGTGGCCCCACTGCCTGCCGTCCAGGCGGGCGAGGTCGCCGGTGAGGTGGGTGCGCAGGTCAAAGCGCAGGGCGGCCAGGGCGCGTTCCAGGGCGCGCTCGGCCAGGTCCGGGGACACGCCGGCGTCGGGGCCCAATACGGCGATGGCGGCCATCGCCCCGACGTACTTTAGGTTGGTCTGGATGCCCCAGTTGTGGTCATAGCCGGTGCCGTAGCAGCCCAGGCCGGGATGGCCGGGGATCGGGTACCAGTAGGTCTCGGCGTAGGGGAACCACCTGGCGATGGGCGCCAGGCAGTCGGCCACGGGAACGGTCGCAAGGGCCTGGGACGCAGCGGACACGGGCGCCTCCTCTAGGAGCCAACGACGGATCTAGTGCGCGCGAACGCGGTCGGTGTGGCGGCCGCCGGGCTGGTCGTAGGAGACCTGCCACACGGGAGCCCAGGCCAGGGACAGCATCTGGACGTCCACGTCGGTGCGGCGCGGGGTCACCTGCAACTCCTCGAACGCGGTCAAGGCGTCGGCCCAGCGATCGCGGATGGCCTGCGCCTCTTGCCGCATCTCGCCCTCGAGCTCGGTCATGTCCCGACGGACGGCCTCTACCGCCTCTTCGGCCTTTTCGGCCTCCATCTTGGCCAGGGTGGTCTGGCGGTGCTTGCTCATGGCCGAGGAGGCCGCCCGGGTGGCGCGGCGCCCGAGGAACACGCCCAGGATCGACTCTCCCACCGAGACCACCGTCTCGCGGGAGCGGGCCTCGGCGTTGGCCCGCTTGGTGGCCAAGGCGGCCTCGGCGCGGGAGAGCTTGCCGGCCAGGTCGTCCAGACGCTTCTGGAAGCGCGCGGTGAGGGCATCCACCTCGGCATCGCGGGCCTCGCGGGCGGCCTGCTGTAGGCGAGCGCGAAAGTCGCGGGCGCTCTCGTTGGCGTGCGAGTACGTCTTGAGCGGGGGGCTGTACAGGAGCGTGGCGGACTGGTGGCGGTAGAGATAGTCGGCCAGGTCCTTTTTGAGCGCCGTGAACTCGGGAGACTCGTTCAGCGCCTCGGGCAGGTCCTCGAACACTGCCCCGGGCTCCGGCGTCGAGAGCAGGTCCCGGGCCTCCAGGTCGGGGGTCTCCGCCTCGTCCCAGGGGAGCGTGCCGACCCTCTCGGGTGGCGGCGACAGGAACATGAGGTCCTCGCGCTCGTCGACGTCGCGACGCTTGTCGATCATGTACACCCGGGCCGTGGCCAGCACGGCGGGCTCGTACACCAGTTGCGTCTGGGCATCCTGCAGGGCCCGACCCGCCGCGCGTTCCGCCTCCAGCACCGCGGCCGAGGCAGTGCGGCGCACGGGGAGGTACACGGGCTCCAGCCCACGGGGCAGCACGGGCGGGGTCGTCCGGGCGCCCGGCGCGAGCCCGCCGTTCGCTGCGGGTGGCGGAACGGAGGAAACGGCCTGGGGCGAGACAGGCACCGCCTGCCCCGTCGGAGCCGGCGCTGCTTCCGGGTCCGCCTTGCGCTCCGCCATCAGGGTACGGACCTGGTCGCGGGTCAGCGGCCCGCGAAGGTAGGACATCGCCCAGCGGGTGTGAAAGGTATACGGGCGATCCTCGTGGACGTTGTGCAGGAGGAACACGCGGCTGCCGAGCCCGGAGATTAGCCGGTTGAGCTCGCCGCGATCGAGGGCGGCCCCCTCCGTGGCGCTCTCCAGCCCGTCGAGGAGGCGCAACTTGTCGCGCTCGGCCTGCAGGCGGCCGATGAACCAGGTGCCGGTGTTCGTCAGGCCCTTGTAATCCAGGTCCACGGGGTTCTGCGTGGTGAGTAGCACGCCGAGGCCGAACGCCCGGGCCTGCTTGAGGAGGGTGAGCATGGGCTGCTTGCTCGGCGGGTTGGCCACCGGCGGGAAAAAGCCGGCGATCTCGTCCATGTACAGGAGGCCGCGCAGGCTGGTGGTGCCGGGTTGGGTCCGCATCCAGGTGGTCAGCTGCGAGAGGAGCATGGTGACAAAGAACATGCGCTCCGCGTCGCTCAGGTGGGCGATGTAAAAGATCGAGTGGCGCGTCTTGCCCTCGGGGGTGGACAGGAACCCGGGGATGTCCAGGGCCTGCCCCTGCATCCACGACTGAAAGCCCGGCGCCGCGATCAGGTTGTTCAGGCTGATGGCCAGGGAGAAACGATCCTTGGCCGGGAAGAAGGTATCCACGTCGAACACGCCCAACTGGCGCACCGGCGGGTTCTGCACGGCCAGGATCACCTTGGCGAGATCCAGATCCTCGCCCTGCCGCCAGAAATGCTCCAGGATGGTGGAGAGGAGGATGTGCTCGCGGGAGCGGACGGGATCGGCCTCGACGCCGATGAGGCCCAGGAGGGCGCTCACCGTGTTCTGGATGCGCTCGCGCAGGAGCTCGGCGTCGGACTCCCACGACAGGCGGGGCGCGGCAAAGGACTGTAGGATGGAGACCGGCACGCCCGCGTCGCTTCCCGGCGTATAGATGGTGAAATCGGCCGACTCACGGAGGCGACCGATGCGCGCGCCGTCCTGGCCCCAATCGGCCAGGCCGTTGCGCCACTGCTCGGCCTGCTGCGCGGCGAACTCGTCGCGGGTCAGGCCCTTGCGCCGGGCATCGTCGGGGTTCACCCAGGGGGCAAAGTCGGCCGGGCGCAGTTCCGGGAAGGTCAGGAGGAGGTTGGTGATATCGCCCTTGGGATCGATGATCAGGGCGGGCACGTGGTCGAGGGCGGCCTCTTCCAGGAGCCCGAGGCACAGGCCGGTCTTGCCAGAGCCCGTCATCCCCACGCACACGCCGTGGGTGGTGAGGTCTCGGGCATCGTACATGACGGGGCGATCCAGGATGCGCCCTTCCGAAGTGTCGTATTCCTTGCCGAGGTAAAAGGCGCCCAGCGCTTCGAGGTCCATGGGTGCTCCTCACACGATCGGGTGGGGTGGGTTACTGACGCGCCCAGTATACCCGCCCCACCGTCGCGGTCAACGCCCTCCGCCGCAGGGAAGCGGCGGGGATGAAGGGCGGGAGAAGGGGCGCCGCGCTCGGGCGGGCGGTAGCGACCGGTTTGGGGTCTACCGAAGGGTTCGTCGACAGCGGGTCTCCGACACACTGCCTCCCGAGCCCCGCTTCTACCCCCCTACCGCCCAACACCCGTCATCCTGAGTAGCCCATGTCGCAGCGGCGCCACTCATGGCGCAAGAAACCGAGAAGAGGACAGGATTCACAAGATTCACAGGATTGATCCTCGCGGGCGTCCTTCGAGGGTCCCCGAGTCA
>JAAZBQ010000826.1 GCA_012513725.1 Chloroflexota bacterium | reverse complement strand
GTCATCTCGCTGCTGCACAGCGGCCTGCTGCTCCTGCTGTTGCCCCTCCTTCCGACGGTGGCCTGCTTCCTGGCTACGTCGGCGGCCCTGCTGATCACCTTTGCCCTGAACCGCTGGGGCTTTTACCGGCAGCACGACGAGAACGAGCCGGCCATCATCTTTACCGAAGAGGCCACCCGCCGGGAAGAGGAGGAGGAGCGCCAGCGCGAGGGCGACGGGCAGCGGGGCGCGGACGAACAATCGCCCGACGAGGAGATGCCGATGCCGTTGTGGCTGGCGTTCGCACCCTACATGGTCCTGGCCCTCCTCGCCGTCGTCGCCCTGGTGATCCCGCCGGTCAACGACTACCTCGAGCAGGTGCAGGTCGGCCTGCCGTTCCCGGCGACGACGACGGGCTATGGGGTGCAGCGGGAGGCCACCGACGCCTATGCGGCGTTCGCCCCCCTCACCCACCCGGGGACCCTGCTCCTCATCTCGGCCGCGATCGGCTACTGGCTCTACAGCCGGCGCGGGCTGTACCCGGAGGGCAAGGGCATCGGGGGCATCCTGTCCGACGCAGCCCGGGAGGCCCTCCCCGCAACGACCGCCATCGTGGGGCTGATCCTCATCAGCAAGGTCATGGATCACTCGGGCGAGATCATCATCCTGGCGCTGGGGATCGCCCGCGTGGCGCCCAGCATCGTGTACGTCGCCCTGAGCCCCTGGATCGGCATCCTGGGCTCGTTCATCACCTCGTCGAACACGGCCTCCAACGTGCTCTTTGCCCCGCTGCAGGCCACCGCGGCCCAGGCGGAAGAGGTGGCCGTCGAGCTCGCCATCGCCGGGCAGACCGCCGGCGGATCGACGGGCAACGCCATCGCCCCCGGAGACGCGCTCCTCGGGGCAACGGTGGCCGGGATCGCCGGCCAGCTGGGAGCCATCCTCCGGAGCGCCATCCTCTGGACGCTCATCGTGGGGCTGTTCCTCTCCCTGGCGGCGGTCGGGATCTACCTGCTGTTCTAGCGCCGCGCGGCAATCGGGGGGTACGCGATGGGTCAAGCGAAAGCCCGGCTCCATATCGGCGCCAGCATCCTGATCCTGATCGGGCTGGTGCTCCTGGTCACCGGCCTGCAGGGCCCCGGGATCCTCTGGCAGATCGGCCTGGGGGTCGTCGGGGTGGCCATGCTCCTCTCGCTCCTCACCCGCTGGACGGCCGGTGGCGAGGAGGAGCCCCAGGGACGCCACGCCAGGGAGGAAGCCGATGAGGGGCCGCCCGCGCGGTGAAGCGCGATCGGGCGGGCCTCAGGGCAGGGTGAGCACCTCCGGATCGCCGTCGGTCATGGCGATGGTGTGCTCAAAGTGTGCCGACAGCCCCCCGTCCCGGGTGGTTACCGTCCAATAGTCGTCCTGCACCTGCAGGTCCGGGGGGCCGATGGTGACCATCGGCTCGAGGGCCAAGGTCATCCCGGCCCGGAGGCGCGGACCGCGGTTGCGCGTGCCCCAGTTGGGGATCTGGGGGTCCTCGTGCATCTCGCGGCCCACGCCGTGGCCCGTGTACTCGCGCACCACGTGGTAGCCCTGGCTTTCCACCCACTCTTGGATGGTCGCCGAGACGTCGCCCAGGCGCTGGCCCACCCGGCATGC
>JAAZBQ010000825.1 GCA_012513725.1 Chloroflexota bacterium | reverse complement strand
GCCTACTCCGGGAGCGGTCGTCAGGCGTCGTCGTCGGCGATGCCTTGGGCCAGTACGAGGAGCGGCTGCGTTCCGGCTACCGGGGCCCGCGCCGCGCCCATCTGCGCCGGCCGTTGCAGCCCTCCACCGGGCGCCAGCTGCGAACCGGGCGCATCGTGGAGGGCTGGGCCGCCGTCTCCGTCGGGCTGTTGATGATCGGCACGGTGACGCTGACCCTGGTCTATCGGGAGCACATCATCCTCGGCTTGCTGGCGATGTTGTTCCTCTTTGCGTTGGTCGAGTTCAGCGTGCGTGGCCGTTTGATGCGCTTTATCGACACTGTCGCGATCTTTTTGGCTTGGATCTGCGGCATGGTGCTGGTCTGGGAGTTCTTCTGGACCGTGGTGATGGTCGCCATTGTGAGCACCGGGGCCTATGTGATCTGGGCCAACGTGCGCGAGCTGCGCGCTTGAGCCTGGGGAGGCATCGGCCCCAGGCGACGACCCTGGTGCCGCCCCAACGGAGGTAGGTGCCATGCGTTCGGTACTGATCCGGTTCGTCGTCGTCCTTGGGGCGCTGATGCTGCTGGGTTGCGTGGCGGATGGTGATGCGCCGGCAGTGTCGGGCACCGCTCGCGCAGCGTCGCAAGGCGTGGCCACGGCTGCTCCTGCGACGCCGGTCGCCCTGCCGCCCTCTGTGGCTCCTGCACTATCCACCGAGCCCGCGCCTACCCAAGAGGAGCCGACGCCGCCGGCCACGCCGTTCGACGACGCGAGGTGGCTGACGTACGCGAACGCTCGCTACGGGTTCACCTTTCGCTATCCCGCCGACTGGGCGCTTCAGGAAGTGACAGAGCCGCCGCACACGATGGCCGGCCACCTGGTACAGGTCTCATCGGACGCCGGTGCCCAGCCGTGCCTCAGTATCGGGTTCAAGCGGGCTGATGAAGCGCAGTGGATTACCCGTACCGGTGTGGGGTCGGGAGACCTGGTGCCGATGGGCGTGGTCGCCTTTCTGGGCGAGGACGTCGATCGGGTCGTCCTCGTGCTCGAGGAGCGGCACATGGGGGTGCTGTACAACGGTGCCTCCGAGATCGCCCGCCACGACCTGGTCTTCACGATCTCGCTTGACGTGCGGGGGGATGTGGCCCGCGGGCCGGGATTGACGCCGGCTGACGAGGAGGTCGCGGACCGGATCGTGGTGTCGGTTGCCCGAATCGAGTAGCAGAGAAAGCCCGGCGAGGCCCTGGGCGCGGCTTGCCCGTTTTGCTTATTCGTGACATAATCAATCTTCGTGACGATAGCCCCGGTCGAGGTGTCGCATTGTTCGTGCGCCAGAAATCCGCCAAGCAAGCCAATCCCGCCGCGCCCCATGGGGCGGACGGTGACGGCGCCCTGATCTCCATGCGCGACGTGGTCAAGACCTACCACACGCCCGCCGGCGACTTTTGCGCCCTGCGGGGGGTGGACGTCGCGATCGACACCGGCGAGTTCGTCAGCGTGGTGGGCAGGTCGGGGAGCGGCAAGTCCACACTGGTGAACATGATCACGGGCATCGACCGGCCCACCTCCGGCGTGGTGCGCATCGCCGGCACCTACGTCCACGAACTCGGCGAGAGCCGCATGGCCACGTGGCGCGGGCGCCACCTGGGCATCGTCTTCCAGTTCTACCAACTCCTGCCGATGCTCACCCTCCTCGAGAACGTCATGCTGCCCATGGATCTCTGCGAGACCTACCCGCAGGCGGAACGCGCTCCCCGGGCGATGGCGCTACTGGAGCGCGTGGGCCTCGCCGAGCATGCCGACAAGGCGCCCTCGGCGGTCTCTGGCGGGCAGCAGCAGTCGGCCGCCATCGCCCGAGCCCTGGCCAACGATCCGGCCATCATCGTGGCCGACGAACCCACCGGCAACCTGGATTCCCGCGCGGCGGAGCGGGTCTTTCACCTCTTTGAGGAACTCGTCGGCCAGGGCAAGACGATCGTGATGGTCACCCACGACCGGCGCCTGGCGCAACGCGCCTCGCGCAGCATCGTCCTGGTGGACGG
>JAAZBQ010000824.1 GCA_012513725.1 Chloroflexota bacterium | reverse complement strand
TCTGGCCAGACAGGAGCGTCTGGTGTGCACGGAGTCCACCGAGAACCGGGAGGTGACAGATGCACAGGAGAGGATGGCGACACATCGCCTGGGGCCTGCTGGTGGCGACGCTGTTCCTGACGTCCTGTGTGGTGCCCGCGGAGGGCGCGACGCCGGGCGCGCCGGCCACGCCGCCGGAGGGCCTGGATCAACCCACGAACGACGCCACCCCGGCCCCCAGCCCCACGCCAGGGGCGGAGGAGGGCGAGGTGATCGTGGGTGAGGCGGATGTCGACAGCGTGGAACTCCTCATCATGGAGTCCTTTCCCGTACAGGTGACCGCCGTGGTGCGCGGCAGCCTGCGCGATGGCTGCACGACGATCGGCGAGATCGAGCAGCAGGTCCTGGAGGACGAGCGCCTGATCGAGGTGCGCATCGCCACAGAGCGCCCGGCGGAGGCCATCTGCACCCAGGCGCTGGTGCCCTATGAGGAGCGCGTGCCGCTCGAGGTGCGTGGCCTGCCGGCCGGCGAGTACACCGTGGACGTGAACGGCGTGACGGCCACCTTTACCCTGGACGTGGACAATGTCTTTTCCCCGGGCGATGACTACTGAGGCGCCGATGGCCGACGGTGCGGCGACGTACTGCCTGGTGATGACGGCCACCGACGACGAGGCGGAGGCCGCCCGCCTGGCCGAGGGCCTGGTGGCGGGGCGGCTCGCCGCGTGCGTCCAGACGCTGCCCATGCGCAGCGTCTACCGCTGGCGGGGGGCCGTGGAGCGGGCGGACGAGTACCTGCTGTTGATCAAGACGCGCCGCGATCGCTACCCAGAGGTCGAGCGCTGGATTCGACGCCACCACCACTATGAGGTGCCCGACATCACGTGGCTGCCGATCGCGGGCGGCCTGGCGGAGTACCTCGGCTGGATCGACGAGGGCACCGGGCCTCCCGGCTGAGGGCACCGCGCGAGGAGTCCATCGATGGTGGGCTATGTGACTAGCGTACGCACCTTTGGCCGGGACGTGGTGCTGTACCTCCTGGCCTGGGGCGGCGTCTCGTTTGGGTACGGTGGCGTCCAGGCCGTACTATTGAACCTGTACCTCCTCCGCCTGGGATACGGGCCGGAGTTCATCGGCCTGCTGATCGGCTCGGGCCAACTGGTGTGGGCGCTCCTGGCCCTGCCGGCCGGCGCGCTCGGCGCGCGCCTGGGGCTCCGGCGGGCGATGCAGGGCGGGGTGGTGCTCATCGCGGTGGCGAACGTCCTGCTCCTCTCCGCCGAGGCGCTCCCCGCCGCGTGGCGCTCGGCCTGGCTGGTGGGATCCTGGATGCTGGAGTGGGTCGGGGCGGCGCTCTGGGTGGTGAACGGCGTCCCCTACCTGATGGCCGCCACCACCGATGCGGGGCGCGGCCACGCTTTTGCCGTGCAGCAGGCCATCATCGCCGTCGCCGCGTTTGCGGGTAGCGTCGTGGCCGGCTGGCTGCCCGGGGTGATCGCGGCGCAGATGGGCGCCACGGACGCCGCCGCGGCGCCCTACCGCTATGCCCTCTGGGCGGCGCCGGCGGCGTTCGTCGTCGCGGGGCTGCTCCTCGGCGGCATGCGGCGGGTGGAGCCCGTGACGGTAGCCGCGCCCGGCCCGTCGACCTCGCGGGCTCCCCTGGCGCTCCTCGGTTCGGTGGGCCTCCTGGTGTTCCTGCAGACGCTGGGCGATGGCGCCGGACGCTCCTTTTTCAACATCTACTTGGACGACGGCCTGGGGGTGGGCACGGCCCTGATCGGAGCCCTGGCCGGGATCGCCCAGCTCCTGCCGGTGGCTGCCGCCCTGGCCGCGCCGCTCCTCTTTCGGCGCGCCGGCGTGCCCGGCACCTTTCGCCTGTCGCTCCTGGTCCTCATCTGCTCGCTCGTCGTCTTGGGGCTGGTGCCCAACAGGTGGGCGGCCAGCGCTGCCCTGATGGGCGTGATGGCGTCCGCCGCGGTCAGCGGGCCGGCGCGTGCGATCCTCAGCCAGGCCGCCGTGGCACCCTCCGAGCGCGGGGCCATGTCGGCCATGGTGACCATGGGCACCGGGCTGGGCTGGGCGGCGACGGCGTCGGCCGGGGGATTGATCATCGCCCGCGCCGGGTACAGCAGCCTGTTCGTGCTCGGCGCGCTCTGCGTCGTCGCGGCGCTGGGGCTGTTCCTGGCGTTCTGCCGGCTGGGACGGGCGCTACGCGGAGGCGGCTCCCTCTGCGACCTGTACCTGGGCCGCGAGCGCGCGCCATGAGGGGTGGACGGCCGGGGGCGCGTTCAGGACTGGCGCCAGTCCATCCGCCCGGAGACGAGGGCCAGGAGCATTATGGTCACCGCCGGGTTCAGCAGGATGAGCGCCGACGGTGACCAACCGGGCGGGACGACCACGGGCGCCGCGGCCGGGCCGTAGAGCGAGGTGCTACCCGAGGTCAGGTGCAGGATCTCGTAGACGATCACGGCGGTGGTTCCTTCCGGTCGCTGGGATCCCCGTCCACCTGCAGCCGCCGCCTCCGGGGAGGGGGTTCCCGCGCGGACGTTTAGGCGATGTCCACCGCGGGCTCCACCTCTCCGGCCCACAGGGCCTGCATCTCCGGACTCCTTTCCAGGAGATCGTCGAGGGTTCCGCGCGCGGCCACCTCCCCATCCTTCAGGACGATGATCTCGTCTGCCCGGCGCAACACCGCCCGCCGATGGGAGACTACCAGACAGGTGTGCGCGACGTCGGCGCTCGCCCCTTCGCGCTGAGAGAAGAGACGCTCCCACAGGAGGGCCTCCGTCTCCACGTCTAGCGCCGAGGAGAGATCGTCGAACACCAGGAGCTCGGGCCGCCGGATGAACATGCGCGCCGCGGCCGTCCGCTGCACCTGGCCGCCGGAGAGCCGCACGCCCCGGGGCCCCACCACCGTCGCGAGGCCATGCTCCATCGTCGCCAGGTCGCCCTCGAGCACGGCCAGTTGCAGGGCCTCCTGGAGATCGTCCCCCGTCGCCGACAAGCCCATCAAGACGTTATCCACTAGGGGTTCGCTGACCAGCATGGCCACCTGGGGCGTATAGGCCACCCGCGGGGGCACGAGAAAGGTGGCCGGGTCCTTGACCGGGCGGCCGTTCCAGCGGATCTCGCCGCTCTCCATCGGCAGCAGCCCGAGAATCGCCCGGAGCAGCGTGGATTTGCCCGACCCGATGCGCCCGGTGACGACGGTGAACCCGCCGCGCCGGATGGTCAGGTCGATCCCCCGCACGCCCGG
>JAAZBQ010000823.1 GCA_012513725.1 Chloroflexota bacterium | reverse complement strand
TGATCTGGTTCCACACGGCGCCCCAGCGGCGCAGGGTACCCACCGCCGTAATGGTCCCGGCCGCTTCGGCAGCCGCCACCATCCGATCGCACTCCTCCAGTGAGGACGCCAGGGGTTTTTCGCAGAACACCGCTTTGACGCCAGCGCCTACTGTCTCCAGGACGGCGTCGCAGTGTAGAGGGGCGTGAGTGGTCACGCTGACGATGTCCACTGGCACCGCGGCGAGCATGTCACGGTAGTCGGCAAAGAGGTTCTCTCCCTGTACTCCGTAGCGGTCGCCGAAGGTGCGACGCTGTTCCTCCACGGGGTCGCACGCGGCGACGATACGGGTGCGGGGGCACGCGGTGTAGCCGGCTGCGTGGGAGTACGGGCCTTTCCAGCGTGGGTAACGCCACATCTCATCATCGATGGTGCCTCCCATACGGCCACAGCCGATCACCGCGACGTCATAGATGTCCTTCATGGTAACCCCTTTCGTGCGTGGCGCTGCTCAGGACCCGGTGTCTCGATAGATTCCTGCTAGCAAGGCGCGATGCAACAGGCATAGTACACGTTAATCACCCACAGTCTACCCGATGGGGCGTCCATACATTCAGGGCTCACTTCCCTCCCTCTCAGCTTGCCGACGCAGGGGCATAACCGCAGGATCCTGCGGCGGGTTTGGTGGCGGGGCGGGGACTGGTAGAGTAGAGCCAGGACAGACCACTAGTGCAAGCTGAGGGTTCTCGCTAGGTCATACTTTACGGTAAACTCATGGCATGAAGAGACCGATCTTTGTCCATGAGCTCACGGATGGCGAGCGTCAGGCCTCGGAGGAGGGTCTGCGCTCGTCCGAAGCCTTTGTCCTCCGTCGGGCCCAGATCCTGGCGGAGCGGACTCCGCCTGGGCCAGCGCCCGCGGCACCTGGGTGACGCAGATTGCGGAGAGCCTGAGCTGTAACCGGCAGACCGTGCGCAACGCGATCCATGCCTTCAACGACCACGGCCTGGAGGCCCTTCAGCGCTGTCAGCCGGTGCCTAAGGCCACCCAAACCGCGTTCGAGGCCCTGGGCACCGAACGCCTGAGGGAGGTGCTGCACCAGTTCCCGCGGGACTACGGGAAGGAAGCCTCCCTCTGGACCCTCACCTTGGCCGCCGAGGTAAGCCATGAGCAGGGCATCACCGATCATCAGGTGAGCTACGAGATCATTCGCACGGCCATGGGACGCCTGGGCACCTGTCCTGAGTCTGCCGAAGGAAGAGCTGGCAGCGGGCCAAGCGCTGGATGCAGAGCCCCGACGCAGAGTACGCCCGAAAGAAAGGCGTCGGGACCGCCTGGTTGCCCTGATCCAAGCACCCCCCGCCTTGGTGGTGGGCTGCCAGGACGAAACGTGTACCCCGTACGGGGCACGTGGTGAGGTCGGGTGAGCCGACCCTCCGTCTCCCCCTGGGCCGATGCGGGGCCGCCCGCGCGGCTGGTGGAACAGGCGGTCCCTCCGGGAGAGCCAAGGCTCTGGCCTGCTACGGGCTGCTGTTCCCGGCGGCATACCGTGCCGCCGGAGAAGAGCGTGAGTTCTGGCTGCGATTCGTGGACGGTCGGCCGGTGAGCGCCATCACCACCCACTTCCTGGCCTGGTGCTGCGAGCGGCTGCCTGCTCGGGGCGTGCGGGTCTGGGTGCTGGTCTGGGACAACGCCTCCTGGCACATCAGCCGGAAGGCAGAGCACTGGCTTCGAGAGCATAACCGCACGGTGAAACGGAGCGGCAATGTAGTGCGCATCCTGCCCTGCCCCCTGCCGGCGAAGAGCCCTTGGCTGAACCCGATCGACGTGCACTGGTACCATGGCGAGCGCCAGACAGTGGAGGCCGAGCGTGTGTTGACGAAAGGCGAGATGACATCCCGCATCGGCGCCTGCTGTGGCCGCACCAAAGAACCGCATCTCGATCTCCCTGGAAAAGTCGCTTGATCTTGCACTAGGGGCGCGGGCCAAGGCGGAGCAGAATCGGACGCGCGTCCACGAGGCGCTGGCTACTCGTACGGACGAGGTGCATCGGCGCTGCCGCACGACATAGAGGCGTGGGCCGCTGCGGTCACGATGGTGGGCGCCGCAG
>JAAZBQ010000822.1 GCA_012513725.1 Chloroflexota bacterium | reverse complement strand
GGCGATGATGGCCTCCAGCACCGGCACGGTGAGGGGCTCGATGTAGGTGGCGTCGGCCATCTCCGGGTCGGTCATGATGGTGGCGGGGTTGGAGTTGACCAGCACGGTGCGGTAGCCCTCCTCCCGGAGGGCCTTGCAGGCCTGGGTGCCGGAGTAGTCGAACTCGCAGGCCTGGCCGATCACGATGGGGCCGGAGCCGATGATCATCACGGAGTGCAGGTCGGTTCTCTTGGGCATACTGGCTATCACACCGTTTCTGGCTGGCGCCACGGCCGGCCGTGGCAGGATGTGCTGTGCGGTACTGCGCGCTGGGCCCCGTCTGCGCCCTAGCGGGCGGCCAGGGCCGCGACGAACTCCCCGAGCGCTCCCAGCCCGTCGTGGGGGCCGGGGGAGGCCTCTGGCTGGTACTGGACGCCCCACACGGGCCACTCGCGGTGACGCAGGGCTTCCACCGAGCCGTCGAACAGGCTCACGGCGGTGACCTCCACGGGCAGGCCTGCGAGGGAGTCGGCGTCCAAGGCGCGCGCGTGGGCATGCGCGGTGATGGCCAACGTCCCGTCGGCGCCCTGCACCGGGTGGTTGACGCCGTGGTGCCCGCCGCGCATCCGGAGCACCCGCGCCCCCAGGGCCACCCCGACGGCCAGGTGACCCGCGCCCATGCCGAGGATCGGCAGGCGGCCGAGCAGGCCGCGGATCGCATCCACCGGCCCGGGCGCCTGGGCGCGGTCGTCGGCGCCACCGGCCACGATCACGCCGTCCGGCGCCAGGGCCAGGATCTCGTCGGCCGTCGAGTGGGAGGGCGCCACCGTCACCCGCGCACCGAGGCGCACTAGGTGTCGCAGGAGCTGGCGCTTGACGCCCAGGTCCACCACCACCACGTGGGGCGGCGGCCCGCCGGCAGCGGTGTGGCGCGGCCGGGCCATGGAGATGTCGGGGTCCCACGCCGGCGGCACGCCCTCCGTCCAAGGATGCGGCGCGGAAGGATTCGCCCCGGCGGCGGCGGGGGCGTCGGCGCGAGCCAGCACCAGCAGCCGGTCGGGGTCAGGGTCCACCGTCGAGAGCGCCCCGCGCAACGTACCCTTGTCCCGGAGGAGGAGGGTCAACCGGCGGGTATCCAGCCCGGAGAGGGCCGGCACGCCGTGCTCCTTGAGCCAGTCGGGCAGGGGGCGCTCGGCGCGCCAGTTGCTGGGCGTAGCGCTGATCTGGCGGGCCAGTACCGCGCGCACCTGGGGGCGGGCCGATTCATCGTCCTCGGCGGTTACCCCCACGTTGCCGATGTGCGGAAAGGTGAACAGCACCATCTGCCCCGCGTAGGCCGGATCGGAGAGGACCTCCTGGTAGCCGGTGACGCCGGTGTAAAAGACGATCGGCCCGACGCACTCGCCCTCGGCGCCCATCGACCGGCCGGCAAAGACGCTGCCATCTTCGAGGACTAGGAGGCCCCGCTTGGTTGTGGACATTACGACTCCTCTTTACAGCGTGCAGCGTTTTTTGGTGGACAGCGAGGGCATCGGCAGGCGCTTGAACTCGGTGGCCCGCATCCGCCCGAGGATGGCCGCTACCACGCCGGGGTCCAGGCCCTCCGCGGCGATCGCCTCGGGGCTCAGGCCGCACTCGGTGGCCAGGTACAGGATGGCGTCTGCCTCGGCGTAGGTGAACCCCAGTTCGCCCTCATCCGTTTGGCCCGCCCAGAGGTCGGCGCTGGGCGCCTTGTGCAGGATCTCCTCCAAGATACCGACGTGCCGCGAAAGGGCCCGGACCTGCGCCTTGTACAGGTGCCAGAGGGGCTCGAACGAGGCCGCGCCGTCGCCATAGATGGTGAAATAGCCCAGGAGGTACTCGGTGCGGTTCGAGGTGCCCGCCACCAGGGCGTTCCAGGCCATGGCCTGGTCGAACCAGGTCATCATCCGGCTGCGGGCCATCAGGTTCCCCTTGCGCCGATCGCTGATGCCCGGCTCCCGGTCGATGAAGGGCTGGACGATGTCGGTGATCTCCAGGCGGAGTGGCTCCAGGCCGAGCGCCCGAGACTGGGCCATGGCGTGGGCCTCGCTCTCCGGGTTCGAGGTGCGGTAGGGCATCACCAGCGGGCGCACGTTCTCGGCGCCGATCGCCCGGGTGCAGAGCGCTGCGACGAGGGCCGAATCCAGGCCACCCGACATGCCCAGCACCACGTGCCGCAACCCGGCGGCCGCCAGGCACCCGCGGATGAACTCCTCGATGCGGGCGCACTCGCGCTCGCAGTCCAGTTCCGGCCCTCTGCGCATGATCTCTCCTCCGGTGGTTGGATGGGTCGCCTCTGCCATTGTACCCCGCCGCGCCCGCTTCGCCATAGTCTCCTCCGTCACCGGGCATCGCCAAAGCGATCCTGGAGGGAGCGGACGGCGAGGGGGCCGGAGCGGAGGGCGGCGATGGCCCGGGTGGCGGCCCGGGCGGCGGAGAGGGTGGTGAGGACGGGGACCCCGTTGGCGATGGCCACCTCTCGCAACACGTGCTCGTCGGAAAAGGCGCGGTTGCCCAGGGGGGTGTTGATGATCAGGGCGATCTCCCCGTCGATCACCTTG